>JAFZPB010000176.1 GCA_017552595.1 Muribaculaceae bacterium | reverse complement strand
TGGAATAATTATATTAAATTTGCCATGCTAAAGAGATAGCGGAACGGCCTGTCGCCCGACGACCTCGAATGCGTCGGGAGGAAAGTCCGGGCAACATAGAGCGCCATACTTCCTAACGGGGAGTTGCCGGCAACGGTAAATTAGCGTGACAGAGAATGACTGCCGCCGTCACTCGTGGCGGTTGGCGATGGTGAAAAGGCGGGGTAAGAGCCCACCGGATGTGATGGCAACATTACATGCCGCACGCATTATGGGTTGCAAGGTCAAGTATACCGACATCTAAGGGCTGCTCGTCCATTGTCGGGGGGTAGACTGCTCGCAGGCGCGGCTGATGGCTCGTGAGCCTTTGGTTGTGCCGATGCGCAATCGGGTGGCAACAACCGATGAAGATAAATGACAGGCAACATAAAGTTATCGGGAGCGATTCGGTTCGCTGAATGCTGTCCGCAATGCTTTATGCCACATAACCCGGCTTACAGTTCCGCTTCCCTCTAAGCATTTTTTGGACTAATGCCATTTGAAGATGAGCAAAAAGAAAAATAAGAAAGTCACTGTCACAGAGAAGTCTTTTCTTGAGAGACTGACCGACAGGGTTATGCGTTGGTGGAGATATTGCTCCCTCGACGTGTGGAGCGATATGCGCGACACGCCTAAAGTCAACCTTGTCAAGACGCTCAACCTCTCCGTGCGCTCATTCTTCAACGTCGACCTCCAATCGCAGGCGGCCGCTATGACATTCCGCACACTTTTGGCGGCAGTTCCCGCTCTCGCCCTGATTTTCGCAATCGGCAGGGGGTTAGGATTCCAGAATATCATCCAATCGGAGTTGTTCACTTTCTTCCCTGCTCAAAAAGAAGTGCTTGTCAAAGCGATGAAATTCGTCGACAGTTATCTTGCCCAAGCATCGCAGGGCGTATTCGTTGGTATCGGCGTCATCTTTTTGCTATGGACTTTGATTTCGCTTTTGGGCAACATCGAAACTGCGTTTAATCGCATATGGGGCATTCAAAACGGTCGCTCGATAGGCCGCAAAATATTCGACTACACTGCGATAATACTCATCCTGCCCATCATCATGATTTGTTCAGGAGGTATTTCACTTTTCATGTCATCCACTCTTCAAGAGGTCATTAGCGTAGAATTTCTATCGCGTGGAGTTGAGAGGTTCCTTTCTATTCTTCCTTACATCCTAACGTGGCTTTTCTTCACGGCAATGTTCCTCCTCATCCCAAATACGAAGGTGAAGTTTAAGTACGCCGTCATTTCGGGATTTATCTCTGCAGTGGCATTCAACATCGTCCAATGGCTGTTCATCACAGGCCAAGTATATGTCACTAAATACAACGCCATCTACGGGTCGTTCGCATTCTTGCCTTTGTTGCTCTTATGGCTACAATTTGTATGGCTTATATGCTTGACAGGTTGCGTCATCTGCTATTCTTCGCAAAACATTTTCCAGTTTAACTTCACCCACGACATCTCAGAAATTTCCAACGACTACCGTCGCAAGGTGGCCTCTTTCATGATGGCTGTTATCGCCCGTCGGTTTGCCGACCGCAAACCCGCAATCACCGTATATGACTTCGTGGTGGAATACGGAATGCCTTCGCGGCTTGTCAGCGACCTCATTGAAGACCTCGTCGAAGCAGGGCTTCTCATCGGCGTAATGAGCGACCGCGAAGAGCCCGCCTACCAACCTGCTATGGATGTCAGTCGGCTAACCATCGGCGAACTTAAAGATATGCTCAATGAAAAAGGTTCGGCCGATTTCATCAAGTCGATTTCGCCCTTCATTCACCAACTCAACCGTAGCGAAGCCGATACCACCCTGCTTCAATTTGCTAACAAAATCGAGCACAAAAAGAAATGAATCGTCCCCTCGGCATATTATTCGACCTTGATGGAGTGCTAATCGACAGCGAACCCTCCTACACCCGCTTTTGGCAGATGATTGACGGATTGTACCCGACGGGAGTTGCTCGTTTTGCCCATGTTATTAAGGGCAATACGCTCTCCACGATTCTTTCCACGTATTTCTCTCCCGAAGTCCATGCCGACATCACTTCGAGATTGCATCGATTCGAGCACACAGCACCTTATCCGCCATTCCCGGGAGCATTCGACACTCTTTATCGGTTGCATCAAATGGGCTACAAAATCGCTCTCGTCACAAGTAGCGACAACGACAAAATGGCCAATCTTTATAATCAGCATCCTGATTTTAAGGCTTATTTCGACGCCATCGTTACTGCCGACGAC
>JAFZPB010000175.1 GCA_017552595.1 Muribaculaceae bacterium | reverse complement strand
TTGATTAGGGGCTTACTTTTTGCAAAAACCATCCGCAGCACCTGTTTATCGGTATTGCGGATGGATATTGGGCACTCTTTTAACTTTTAGCGGACAGCAAAAATTTTTTTTAAACTTAAAATTTTATTAACAAAAAAGACTCCAAAAAATGACAATCAGCAAATTTAGCGATTTTCCTATGCATAATTGTCTGTTTCTGCTACATAATTGAAAATAGTTATTAAACAAAACAGGGGGGCGAAGCCGATTGGCTTCGCCCCCTTATTATTACAAACTGTTGATTAGTCAACGATAATCATCGCGTCGCCGTAGCAGCCGAATTTGTATTTTTCCTTGACTGCAATCTTGTAGGCTTTCATAACGAGGTCGTAACCGCCGAAAGCGGCCGCCTCCATAAGCATTACGGAATACGGCTGGTGGAAGTTTGTGATGAATGCATCTACAACTGCAAATTCGTAGGGTGGGAATATGAACTTGTTGGTCCAGCCCGACAGCGGTTTGATATGGCCGTTCATCGACACAGCCGAAGCAAGGGCGCGCAAAGTCGAAGCGCCGACAGCACAAACCTTGTGCCCAGCATCCTTCGTTGCGTTAACCTTATCGACGAGTTCCTGAGAAATTTCAAGTTGTTCGGAGTCCATACGATGTTTCGTAAGGTCCTCGACTTCGATGTGACGGAAGTTGCCAAGCCCGGAATGGATTGTCAAGAATGCCGATTCTATTCCCTTGATTTCCATCAATTTCATCAATTCTCGTGAAAAGTGCGCACCTGCGGCGGGAGCCACGACCGCACCTTCTTTCGATGCGAAAATTGTCTGATAGCGTTCGGCATCCTCTTCGCGCGGCGGACGATTGATGTAACTGGGCAGGGGTGTCTGTCCGAGTGCGAACAATTCGCGTTTGAACTGTTCGTGGTCACCATCGTAAAGGAAACGCAGCGTGCGGCCGCGGGATGTGGTGTTATCGATAACTTCTGCCACCATGTTCTCGCCTTCGCCGAAATAGAGTTTGTTTCCGATACGAATCGTGCGTGCGGGCTCGACCAAAACATCCCACAATTTGAAATCGGGGTTGAGTTCGCGAAGAAGGAACACTTCAATCAGCGCACCTGTGCGTTCCTTGTTGCCGTAAAGTTTTGCGGGGAAAACTTGGGTGTCGTTGAATACGAACAGGTCGTTTTCGTCGAAATAGTCGATTACGTTGCGGAACGTTTTTCCTTGCGGCACTGCTTCGTCGAAATTCGATGCGGGTTCAGACACTGCCTCCGACTCGGCCACATCCACCTTTTTCTCTTTGCTTTTGGTCTTCGACTTTGCTTTTGATTTCTTAGGCTCGGATTCGGCAGGTTTTTCCTCTTCCTTGTCGGCTTTTGCAGCCTTTTTGCTCGACGCTTTCTTGGAGGGTTTTGCCTCGACTTCAGTTTCGGGCTCTACGGCCTTTGCCTTGGATTTCGCTTTAGATTTTGCCTTTTTCGGCTCCTCTTTTTCCTCACTCGGGATAACCTCGGGGACGGGCTTAGGCTCTACATATTTGTCATATTCTATTTCGCCGGTTTTGCGGTGAATCACCATCAGACGGCAGTCGTCACGGAAAAGTTTGGGTTCCTGTGCGATGAGTTCTTTTGGCAGGTTGAAGTTGAATTGTGATAATTTCATGACTTGTTATTGTATTACATTATTTATTTTCTTGTTTGGATAGTCGTCGGGGACCGGCGGAAGTTCCACCGTATCGAGGAACGATATCACGTCATCGACCGAGTGGCATTTGTCGATGGTCACGTCGCCTACACGCGTGCGGCGCAGGGCAGTCAGATGCCCTCCGGATTCGAGAGCCAACCCGATGTCACGGGCGAGGGCTCGGATATAGGTGCCTTTGCTACAAACCACACGAATCACGATTTGTGTGGGAGCGAATTCAAGCAGTTCGATTTCGTCAATAACGAGCGTTTTCGGTTTGATTTCCACATCTTTGCCTTTCCGAGCCATCTTGTAAGCGCGACGGCCGTCGACTTTGCACGCAGAAAATGCCGGCGGCACCTGTTCGATAGTGCCGACAAACTTAGCGAGGGCCTGTTCCACGCCTTCGCGTGTAATATGGTCGGTCGGATATGTTGCATCTATGGCTGTCTCGAGGTCGAACGACGGGGTTGTCGCACCCAAAGCGATAGTGGCGACATATTCTTTCACGCCCGCTTGAAGCGAGTCGATTAAGCGCGTAGCCTTGCCTGTGACCACAATCATCACGCCCGTCGCCAACGGGTCGAGCGTGCCGGCATGGCCTACCTTGAACTTTTTCAAACCCAAGCGGCGCAACAATTTGCCGCGCACACGCTTAACCACGTCGAACGAAGTCCATCCGAACGGTTTGTCGATATATAATATTTCTCCTTCGATAGGATTAAACATTTCTGAAAATTTGTCTTACCAAATGATGCAGAGCAATCCGACGAGCAAGCAATAAATGGCGAACCATATAAGTTTGCCGCGCTTGACAATGGAAAGCATCCATTTGCATGCCAAACATCCCACAAGGAACGAGGCAAGGAATCCCACAATCATGGGCATTGCGCCCACAGATGCCTGAGCAACAGCATCTACCGACGGAGATATTATCTTTTTCAGGTCAAGAAGAGCCTCGCCGAGAATAGGGATAATCACCATGAAGAATGAGAACGACGCCACCTTCTCGCTTTTGTTGCCGAGGATGATACCGGTCGCGATTGTCGAACCCGAGCGGCTCAAACCGGGCAATACGGCGATGGCTTGCGCGACACCGATGACAAATGCATCGACCCAAGATATTTCGCGCGGTTTGAAATCGGGATTCGGACGCAACGGGCGTGTGCGGAAGAAATATGAGAAGGCAAGCAATGCCGCGGTGATAGTCAGGCAAATGCCCACCACCGTCAGACTGCCGCCGAAAAACAACTCGACGAAATCCTTAAAGCAAAATCCCACAATCGCCACAGGAATGCACGAAACGAGAATTTTGCAAACATAATAGAAATTGTCGTCGCGACGGAAAGTGAAGAACGACCTGCACAAAGGCAAAAACTCTTTCCACAACACAACGATAGTAGATAAAACCGTAGCGGCGTGAAGGGCCACGTCGAACGACAAAATATTTTCGCTCGGGAGGTCGATGCCGAGAATCTCCCTGCAGATTTCGAGGTGTCCGCTGCTTGAAACGGGCAAATACTCGGTCAACCCTTGGACGATACCGAGAATCAGCGCTTGAATTGAATCCATTTTTTATTTACGTCTTTTTGGATTGTGAATGATGGCGTAGCCCATAAACAGGAATCCCAAAAGGGCTATCGTCGGACCGATAACGACGCGGCGCGTGTTGAAAATCGACGGGTCGAACTCTTCCACCGTCGAGCCGCCGCCTGTCATGAGTAAAAATCCTATCACTATAATAACCGCCGAAATAGCCATCAGCAAGAAATTCGCTGTCGTAAGCGGGAAATGTTTCGGCTTGTTGTCGGGTACAATTTGTTTTCTTCCGACATCTGGAACTTTTTTCATATCAATAAAGCGTGTAGTAATTTCTATTTAAACATTTTATCATAGCCTAAACGCACATATTTCGATGTCGCGAAATAAGCCGAAATGGCGCAAATCACTATGCCCACCAAAACGATGCCCCCGGAAATTATGCCCTGCCATTCGAGAGTGACAATCTTTGACAACGACGGTTCGAAAACGGTCAGATTGTAAAAACCGTAACCGACGATGAGACAGGCGATAATTCCAGCGATTAGTCCGCTCAGCGCATTGCTGACGATGAACGGCCGGCGTATGAATCCCGATTTTGCGCCCACGAGTTTCATCGTGTGGATTAAGAATCGGCGGGAGTGGATATTCAGTCGGATGGTGTTGTTTATCAACATAAAAGATATAAACACCAATGCCGCCGCCACGGCAAGGAGAATAATTGATATAATTCTGATGTTATCGTTGAGCGCTTTGACCACATCGGCATGAGTCGAGATTTCAGCGACTCTTGAATCGGAACGAAGCGGGGCTGTGACAACATCGATACTGTCGTTGGAGGCCCAATCGGCTTTGACTTTAACCGCGATTTCATCGCAGAGCGGATTCACGCCAAGCATCGCGACAAGGTCTTCGCCCGTGTCGTCGGCCCACTGCTTGGCGGCCTCTTCCCTCGACACGAATTGAGCAGACGAAACGTAAGGTGCGGCCGACAACTCTCGGAAAAGAGCCGTAGATTCCTCTCGGCTAATGCTATCGGCAAGAACGACATCGAACCCGACATTTCCGCGGACAGATGTGGAAACTTTGTGGGCCACAACGCCCAAAACTGCGATAATTGTGAGCAGAATTAAAAGAAGCGTGACGCTGACCGTCGATGTGAAACCGATACTGAACGACGACAGGCCTTTGCGATTCATTTTCGACATATTTATGGTGGTTTCAATAAATTAATAAAACCTGATAATGCTATTTGCTAATAATCTGCAAAGATAACACTTCGCCACCCCCCTTGTCAAGTATTTCACCCAATTTTTTCCGCTTTTAACTTTTTTTGCATCTATTCAAAATATTATTTCCACCGCATCTACAATGCTTTTTGCGTTTCAGACGCTTTCATTGATTGTAAACCTTATACAGAAGTGGAGTTAAATTTCTATAACTCAAGATATTTAATTTTTTTTGACTGAAATCCTTGTATATGTCAATTACATCTTGTAATTTTGCATCAGAATATTATAATCATAAAATTTATAGCCGTAAAATTATATGAAGATGTTTTATGATAGAGTTCGCGAAATGACCGAACTCAAGGAATTGCAACGTCAAGCATACAACGATTATTCCCGATTTGTTGTACTCACGGGCAGAAGGCGTGTGGGAAAGACCAGCCTTGTTTATAAACTCATAAACGAGGCAAGGGAAGATGCTCCTGGACTCTATTTCTTCGTTGGCAGAAAAACCGAAACCGTTCTTGTAAGAAACTTTGTACAGGAAGTTCGCGAAAAACTCGGGGAATTTGTTCCCGATGGAATGAGTTCGTTCCGTGAACTTTTCAGGATGATAATGGAGGTTGGGAAGCGAAAGAAATTCACGCTCTTTATTGATGAGTTCCAAGAGTTTGATAATATAAACGCTGGAATCTTTAGTGACATACAGGAACTATGGGACGAATACAAGAAGCTGACAAACGTATGTCTGATTGTATCAGGTTCTATATTTCGCATGATGGAAAAGATTTTCAAAGATGAAGAGCAGCCGCTCTTTGGCAGGGATGACTGCACAATCAAACTTAGGCCTTTCAACACAGAGACGATAAAGAAAATCCTTGGCGACTACAAACCCGACTACACTTCGGAAGACCTCCTTGCCCTTTGGACTATTACAGGTGGTGTGGCTCGTTACATTGAACTCCTCATGAATAACGGATGTACCGACATAAAGAAGATGATACACTACGTTTGTTCAAGCGGCGATAGTTACTTTGTGGACGAAGGCAAAAAAATTCTAATCCAGGAGTTCGGCAAGCAGTATGGCACATATTTCAGCATCCTTGACCAGATAGCACACGGCGACGTTACACAAAGTGAGATTGAAGGGGCTTTAGGAATGAAAAGCCTCGGCGGGCAAATGAAGATACTGGAAGAAAAATATGGTATCATAAAGAAGAAGCGTCCGATTGGAGCCAAAGAAGGTAGCCAAACAGTACGTTATGAAATACAGGACAACTTCTTCCGTTTCTGGTTCCGCTACATTCACCGGCACTCTGCCCTTATCGAATTGCAGAATATGCCAGCGCTGGAGAGTATTATTACCAACGACTACACCACATTCTCAGGTATAGCCCTGGAACGCTGGTTCCGTCAAAAGATGATGGAGAGTTGCCGATACAGACTGATTGGCGGTTGGTGGCAACAGAAAAGCGTCAACTCTAAAGGGAATAAAGATGACTTTGAGATTGACATTGTGGCCGAAACGCTTGAAGGCAATGTTGAGGCGTATGAGGTGAAACGCAATCCTCAGAAGTACTCTCCTGTCCGACTTGAAGAGAAAGTTGCTGAGATGAAGCGACACATATTTCGTGGCAAAGAAGTCGCAAAGGGTTGCTTATCCATGGAGGACATGTAAGCTCAACCGAGAGGCAGAACTTTATCCATTGCGCATTAAAGTTTAATGAGGATAGTTTATAGTTGAAAGAACTAAATTATATATCTTAAATTATAACTCCAAAATATTTTAGGCTCACCTTTAAGTCCCCTTGTTTTCATTTTCACAAAAACAATTAAAACACTTTTACTGATTTTCTCTTTTCAAGATAATTGGTTGGTGTTGATGGCGTATGCCCATGAACAAGTTTACGTGATTTACCACCAACACCAACCGCCCTGCATTTCATGCGCTGAAATCAGTAAAAGCGAAAACATATAAAAAGTCGTGGGTTTATAAGATACAAAAAAAGCGTAAAGCATATCGTTAAATCACACAAAAAAAACGCTATAATGACCTATAAAACTGCTTTTTCATGTTTTTGCTTGGAAGTACTGCCAGCCAAAGGCTGTTGTGAGACATCCGGTCAAGGGCTTTTGTGCTCGCATAAACAGAACTTGAGCGGATGGCTTGGAATAGGCTCGTAGAGCCGACAGCACTTCCAGGTGTTTTTTATTGTTTTTGTTCTTCTTTATTATTGCGACGTCGGTTTTTAAATCCCTGATTCTTCGTGGCTTGGTGCCTTCGTGTGCATTTTTTCTCTGTGAAATCTGTGGAATCCGTGTGAACAACTCCTTTACTCCTCAGACTCCTTAGAGATTTAATAATTTTGATAATTTTTGATAATTTTCTTCGATGAGTTGTTAAAATTTGGCCTCTGTTGTTGTTTTTCAAATATTTATTATTACCTTTGTACGATATTTGGTTATTTTCCCTAACTCATTAACTCATTTGCTTTTCAGCACGTTCATTTGTCTGTAACATCAAAAAAGAACAATTATGAAACATAAATTTCTCTCCACTGCGAAATCCGTAATAATCGCATCGGCTTTACTTATTCCGCTATTGTCTTCCGCTGAAAGCTATAGTTTTTCTGTGACCAGAAACTCTGCGGCAGATGTTACGGGCAATTGCGATTACCAGCGCGGTGCCGCACTTAACCACAATTGCGATTATGTAGTAACTGTCAACCAATACGGGAACATATCAGGAGTTTGTCCAACGTTTAAGGTTATAAAAATTAGCGATGGATCAATCAACACATTTTCCCCGCAAGCTGGAGGCACTCTTCTTGGCGGCAGTTATGCCGGTTCCGATTTCGCCATTGCCGACGATGACAATGGTGTTATCGTTTACCCAAAACACTACAACACAGAATATTGGTGTCCGTGGCGTTGGCTTTACAAGGCATATTTTACCAGTGCGACGAATGTCACTTCTGCCGGAGCAAACTGGACTCTTACAAATAGTGGCACTTATACAACAACATCATATGATATTCGTTCTCAGGCTTTTCGTGTCAATGGCGACATTACTGGTTCGTGTAGCGTCTGGAGTTGTCCAGCTGATAAAAATTATGTTTTGGAATTTGTTGGTGTTAACGGCGCATTCAGCAAAGTTAACACATACACTGTGACTGGCCTACCTTCGGGATATACTCATGGTTATTGTGCCACAGGATATGAATATGACACTAATAAATTTCTAATCTGCTCCCCAAACGGAGTATATAACTGCACCATATCCGGCTCTACGATGTCGGCCTCGAATGTCACTCCAAGTGGAGTCAACAACATCAACCTTGTGGGTTCGGCAATTTTCAAACTAAGAGACCACACATTCTTTGTTCGTTCGACAAGCGGCACCTTTGGCAAATCAGATTTTGGAATTTATGATGTGACAAATGGATTTCCTGGAACCTCCATTTATTCTAACACACCATCGTCCAGAACTGGCACATCATCAGACACGAGTATGTGGATTAATTTCCGCAAACAAAGCGACAATGAAATGACAATCGTTGTGTTCGTCCGATATGTGTGTGTTGCAAAATACACCTTAAAGGCCACTCCAATATGTGAAAAACCGTCGATCTCTCCCGCAAGTTGGTCGAACGAAACCAACGCACGAAATGTTACAATCACAAGTGCCACTTCCGGGTCAACGATATATTACACAACAAATGGTAGCGACCCGACCACCTCTTCCGCACATATCTCATCCGGCGGGACAGTAACTCTTAATGGCAATGTGACTACACTGAAAGCTATGGCAGTCAAGTCGGGATATAATAACAGTGCTGTTGCTTCGGCCGGCTCTTATACCTTCAAATGCGCCACACCTGCGGCAAACATCAGTGGCGGCACGTACACTACACATCAACATATTACGCTATCTTGCACCACTTCTGATGCCACCATCCGCTACACCACCGATGGCTCGGCTCCAACCTCTTCATCAACCGCATATTCCGGAACAATTAATGTGACTTCAACCACCCGAATCCGCGCCAAAGCGTTTAAGTCGAATTATTCCGATTCCAATGAGTTTGACCAAACTTATACAATTGACGCAACGCTTGCGGCTCCGACATTCTCGGTGGCCTCAGGTACGCAGTTCACAACTTCGGGGACAGTGACAATCACAGCGCCCGCCGGTTCGACGCTCAAATACAACACCGACGGAGGTTCGGAATACGCCACTGCTGCGGGCAACACAATGACTGTCAATATAACAGTGGCAACAACCTTGAAGGCATATGCCACACAAACCGATAAGACGGATTCTTCCGTCGCAACAGCATCATATACCGTCAAATGCGCAACGCCGGTGATTACTCCCGGCACAGGCACTTATTCTAAGGAGCAGGCGGTGAATATCTCTTGTTCAACGCCGGGCGCCACCATCCACTACACCACCGACGGCTCGACGCCTACGGCATCATCTCCAATATTTTCTCCTCCGCTCACCGTCAATGAAGGTTCTAACACCAATGAGTATATTCCCGTATACGTGTGGTACACCGATGCTTACGAGAAGCATGAGTATATTATTCCCGCTTCGACCATGTCGAGTATGGGGGCGAGCGCATCATCTGCTGTTTCAATCAATTCCTTGACATGGTACCTATCATCCCCTGCAAGTTCCGGTATGGGCTACGCAAAGTTTAAGGTATTCCTGAAAGAAGTGACCGGCACTACTTTTAACACATTCGAAGAGCCGGAAGGCGGTACTGTGGTTTACGAAGGTACACTTAGCGCAATTCAAAACACCCTCACTGTCAATTTCTCAACACCATTCGAATATCACGGCGGGAATCTGCTTGTAGGCGTTTTCACAACGGTTAATGGCTATTGGGAACAAGTATTTTTCTACGGCACCACTGGTACGGAGGGTTGCTCAGGTTATAAGTGGAGTAGAGATGGTTTGGATGCAATCACAACTCCCGAAACGACGGCCGGCACGACAAATTTCCTGCCGAAGACGACGTTCACTTACAATCGCTCGCTTACAGCCAACGACGGCACCACCACCAGCAGTTATATTCCTTTCTATGGATGGTATGCTGAGCAATATGAAAAATCCGAACATATCATTCCTGCATCGCAGTTGTCGGGAATGGGCGCAAGTGCATCTGATGCCGTAGGTATTAACTCTTTGACGTGGTATTTGTCTTCTCCAGCAAGCGGCAGTTTCGGTGCGGCACGATTTAAGGTGTTCTTGAAAGAAGTGTCAAACACCACTTTGGGAGGCTCATTTATAGGTCCTACTGGCGGAACCGTTGTTTACGAGGGTGAACTTGATGCCACCCAACCTACGCTTACCGTCAACTTCACAACGCCTTTTGAGTACCACGGAGGCAACCTTCTCGTGGGTGTATACACCACAGTCACAGGTGATTATAAAAGCGCCTCTTTCTACGGAACTACCGGCGAATCGGGGTGCTCGGGATATAGGTACAACTCAACAAATTTGGAAAGTATCACAACACCTAATTCTTCATCTGGCACCAATTTCCTTCCGAAGACGACATTCACCTATACGACAGATCCTATCATTGTCAGTAAAACCACCACCGTCAAGGCCATCGCCGTTATGTCGGGTTGTGTGAACTCCGACTTGGCTTCGGAGACAATCACCATCACTCCGCAGTCGCAGCCCGTGGCTTCGTCAAGCATCAACGTGGCATATTCGCCCATCATCGGCACTTCGACGAACAATCCCGACCGTGATCTCGCACGAATCGACGCGACTATCACTTTCGACCGTCCGAACACTTCCGACGGCACAACATTCCCCGCATATCCCACGACATTCTCCGACTACTATCTCGACCACTATGTCGTGACCGTCTGTAGCGGCAGCGGTAATTATGCGAAGACCGAAGGCGGAGCGAACTTTAACACTATTTCAATCGACGCCAAATCGGGAGCGGGAGCCGCCAACACCGTGTCGCTCAACGCTCGCGACCTGAAGCTCGGCCAGCAGACCGAAGTGTACGTGACAGCCCACTACGTCTACAGTCCGACATCGGCAGCGTCTCAGTCAAGTCAGACGACTAAGTCGTTCTCGGGCTACACCTACACTACCTATTCGCCGTCGATTTCGGCAGTGACCTACTGCGAACCGCATCAGGCCCACGACATCTGGTGGGAACAGACAGGCGAAAGCCACCGCTACTACTTCGACGTCTATCGCGTGGAAATAACCCTCGATGACGACCCGCTGTACAACCCGTCCACCTCGATTCCCGTAAGCTACTACCAACTTGAGGTGTCGAAAGACGGCGGCACTACTTGGGCGAACGTAGTTGACCGTACCATCAACAACATATGTTACGGCGAGACTATTGAGGCTCCAACGACCTATCCCGTCGGACAGGGAATCGGTGCAGGTCGTTTCAAAGGCAACTACCGCTTCACGTCCAACCAAATCCCGGGAACCGAGGGCGACATCTCGTTCATGTACTACTGGGCGGTGGATGTCACTTCGGCTTATCACCCCATGTCGGTCACCGACCCGACGCAGGAGAATCCCGCCGCATGGCTCTACCGCGTCAAGGCTGAATATGGTGGCAGCGGCAGCGTGACCGTTGACGGCACGACAGTAACGCCCACCGCAGGCAACGTGTCCGCGACAGGCTACACCGACTATATTCCCGCATCCGACGACCCGGTCATCACCGGAGTTGACAGCGTCAAGGACGATGTCAATCTCAAGGAAGTGCAGTACTACGACCTGAAGGGCGTGCGTCTGAACGAAGCGCCCTCGACAGGCTTCTACATCGAGGTGCGCCTCTACGACAACGGCCAAATCGCCACCTCGAAGCGATTGGCAAAATGATAATGCATAATTCATAATGCATAATTCACAATTAAGAAAGATGCTCGGCGGTTGACTGCCGAGCATTCTTCTTTTCGAAATGACACATTTCGGCGTTTTTATCAGCGATTTTTCCACAAAATCAATTTTTTGTAGTAAATTTGCAGAAAGTGAAGGAAATTTCAACAATTTTTATCCCATAAAACTCTCAATCTTATGAAGAAATTTATTCAAGACTTCAAGGAATTTGCCCTTAAAGGCAATGTAATGGACATGGCCATCGGTGTCATCATCGGCGGCGCATTCGGCAAAATCGTCACTTCGCTCGTCGATGACGTTATTATGCCTCTCGTAACCCGCGCATGCGGTGGCATGGATCTTACCCAATGGAAATGGGTGCTCGCCGAAGGTACGGCAAACGCCGAAGGTGTGATGGAAGGTGAAATCGCCGTTCAATATGGCAACTTCATCCAAACTGCCATCGACTTCCTCATCATCGCACTCTGTATCTTCCTCGCCATCAAAGGCATCGCCAAGATGAACCGCAAGAAGAAAGAAGAAGAGGCCGCTGAAGAAGCCCCCGCAGAACCCTCCGACGAGGCCAAACTCCTCACCGAAATCCGCGACCTCCTCAAAAAGGACTAATCCCTAATTGCGGAAATTGACCAACAGTGGGCTGCCAATTGGCAGCCCACTGTTTTTTGTTCTATTTCGAACGTCCGTCAGTGGATTTTCTAATTTCAAGAATCTGTTTTGTCCAATCGGCAAGAAATAGTGGGAGGTCAAGCACTTTCCCAGAATCGTTTATATTTGTACGCGAGAATCTTAGTGCTACTGTGGGAGAATATCTTTCTATATACAGTTTTAAACTTTTTGCCCGAAGATTTATTCCAGATTTCACTTCGACAGGAATAATGTCGAGTTCGTTTTGGATTACAAAATCCACTTCAGCGGTTCCACTCGACATCCAATAACGTGGTATAGGCGAGAATTGACACATTAGTGACTGAAGAATATAATTCTCCATTAAAGCGCCTTTAAATTCGACAAAGGCATGAGATTCTCCAAAAATAGCATCATTCGGTAATTTTGCCAGCGCTCTCAATAGGCCCACATCTCCAGCATACACCTTAAATGAAGACAAATCATCGTAGGCAGTCAAGGGCAATAGTGGTTTGCTTGAACAAAACGAACGAATAATTAGTCCGGCATGCTCAAGCCATAGCAATGCACTCTCATATTCACGTGCTCGTGCTCCTGTCTTAACAACACCATAAACAAACTTTCTGTTCTCTTTGGACAACTGGGATGGCAGCGACTGCCAAATAGCCGCAATCCTCTGCGTGTCGTTAGGTTGGGAATGCTTGGCAAAATCCCATGCATAAGAAGCCAGTATATTATCGAGAGTCTTGTCGATTACAGACATTTCCTTTCCCTCCAACATTGCCAAGGCCGCCTCTGGCATACCGCCGCTAATCATATATCGCCTGAACAACTCTTCCAATGAATTAAAAACAAATTGAGGAAGAGGAGAAATCGCATCCAAGGAATCAATATAATCCAACATTCGTTTTTCGGCGGTCCACAAAAATTCACGAAATGTCAATGGATACATATCAAGAATATCCACTTTCCCGACAGGAAATGAATCTCCTTTTGATAGCATCACTCCCAAAAGAGAACCCGCTGCAATAATATGATACTCTGGCGCTTCTTCGCAGAAATACTTCAACGAATTCAAAGCCGAGTTGCACTCTTGGATTTCATCGAAAATAATCAAAGTCCTTCCAGCATCAATTCTTTGGCCTAAATAGGTTCTCAATATAGGTATTATCCTTGAAGGGGCTTTTGTTTTTTCAAACTCTGCTCTTATTTCAATGGCCTCTTCAAAGTTGACATAGACGCTATTCTCGAAACATGTTTCGCCAAAACGTTTTAACGCCCAAGTCTTGCCAATTTGCCTTGCGCCTCTAATCAATAGGGGTTTTCTGTTAGGCGAATTTTTCCATCGTTCTAAATCGTTTAAAATCGTTCTGTAAAATTCCATAACACAAAGTTCGTTAGATTTATGTGCAAATTTACACATTTTTCGTTGGAGTTTTGTGCGAAATCACACATTTTTCTAGTGATTATATATTATTAGCGAATTTTTACAATAATTAACAGCGTGTCGTCATCCGCTTTGTTGTATTTTAGCGAGCACTTCGTGGTTGCACTAATTTTGGATAAATTAGGCGGCGTTTCGGAAAATTGCAAACAGTTTGCATTTTCGCTCAGGTTGCACTAATTTTGGATAAATTAGGTGGCGCCTCGGAAATACTCAAATAAATTTGGTATTTCGCTCGGGTTGCGGTGGGTAGTTTTGGCTTCGCCATCGCGCACCGCCCTCGGGCGACGTCCGCTAAACTCCCACTCGCGAGCACTTCGTGGTTGCACTAATTTTGAGCGCCTGTTGCGCTCGAAATCAGGCTGCACTTCGGCATAAAAAATAAAAAAACTTCGTCTTTTATTTTGTTCTGCGCTCAGTTTACACTAATTTTGTATAAATTAGGCGGCGCTTCGGAAATACTCAAATAAATTTGGTATTTCGCTCGGCTTGCACTAATTTTGTAAAAATATAACTAATCGTATGGAGAAAATCATTCTTACCGGCGACCGCCCTACCGGCCGCTTGCATCTCGGACACTACGTGGGTTCGCTGCGCCGTCGTGTCGAACTTCAAAATTCGGGTAAATTCGATAAAATATATGTGATGATTGCCGACGCCCAAGCCCTAACCGACAACGCCGACAATCCGGAAAAAATCCGCCAAAACATCATCGAGGTGGCGCTTGACTATCTGTCGGTAGGCCTCGACCCGTCGAAAACTACCATTTTCATCCAATCGGCCGTTCCCGAACTGACCGAGTTGGCGTTCTATTATATGAATCTCGTGACTGTGTCGCGCGTGCAGCGTAACCCGACAGTCAAAACGGAAATCAAGATGCGCAATTTCGAAGCATCGATTCCCGTAGGATTCTTCTGCTATCCCGTCAGCCAAGCCTCCGACATCACTGCTTTTCGTGCCACGACTGTGCCTGTGGGCGAAGACCAAGCGCCGATGATTGAACTGACGCGAGAAATCGTCAACCGTTTCAACAACATCTACGGCGAAACGCTTGTCGAACCCGACATTCTTCTCCCCGACAACGCCGCTTCGATGCGTCTCCCAGGTATCGACGGCAAGGCTAAAATGTCGAAATCGCTCGGCAACTGCATCTATCTCTCCGACACGAAAAAAGAGGTAGACAAAAAGGTAAAATCAATGTACACCGACCCGCTACACCTTTCTGTTGACGATCCCGGACACCTCGAAGGCAACTGCCCGTTTATCTATCTTGACGCATTCGCCACCGACGAACATTTCGCCCGCTATTCCGACACCTATGCCAACCTCCAGGAAATGAAGAACCACTATGTCCGCGGCGGCCTCGGCGACGGCACGGTAAAGAAATTCCTTATGAATGTTCTTGACGAAACGCTCGCTCCCATTCGTGAACGTCGCGCATATTGGGAACAACATATCCCCGAAATCTACGACATTCTCCGCCAAGGATGCGACATCGCCCGCGCCGCAGCCGCCGACACTCTCGCCGACGTGCGCCGCGCCATGCGTATCAACTATTTCGAGGACACTGCCCTCATCGAAGAGCAGGCTAAACGTTTTGCTAATAAATAATTACATATAACCATGGAACATACACTTACAACCGACATTATCGGCTATATCGCCAGCATCACGATGGTGCTTGGTTATCTGCCTCAGACTATCCAGACAATCCGCACCCGCTCAACCGACGATATCGCTCTCGGCACATTCCTGTTGATGGCTGTGGGCGGTCTGTTTTTCGCCATTCAGGGCGGCATGACGGGCAACATTCCCCTGATGCTCACAAACGTGCTCACAACATCTATGAGTTCGATTATTTTTGGCATCAAGATGTATAACGATTACTTCAAAAAGGACAGAAAAAAGAATAAATAACCTACGGAAAGCAAATGGAAGAATCTTATCTTGTTTCGGCCAGAAAGTACCGTCCATCGACCTTCGGCTCGGTGGTGGGGCAGAAAGCCCTTACCGCCACGTTGAAGAACTCGATTGCCACCGACCGTCTCGCCCACGCCTATCTCTTCTGCGGCTCGCGCGGTGTCGGCAAGACTTCGTGTGCGCGTATTTTCGCCAAAACCATCAACTGCCAGCACCGCACACCCGATGGCGACCCTTGCAACGAATGCGACTCCTGCCGCGATTTCAACGAGGGCCGTTCGCTTAACATCATTGAACTCGACGCGGCTTCGAACAATGGTGTTGAGGATATCCGCAATCTCGTCGACCAAGTGCAGGTGCCCCCGACGACGGGACGCTATCGCGTGTTCATCATCGACGAGGTCCACATGCTATCGACCGCAGCTTTCAATGCATTCCTCAAAACCCTCGAGGAACCGCCGAGTTATGTGATTTTCATCCTCGCCACTACCGAAAAGCACAAGATTATCCCCACAATCCTGTCGAGATGCCAAATCTACGATTTCAACCGCATCACCATTCAGGACATGATTGACCATCTGCAGTATGTTGCGGGTCAGGAGGGAATCACCGCGGAGACAGCCGCACTCAACGTCATCGCCCGCAAGGCCGACGGCGCTATGCGCGACGCCCTGTCGATTTTCGACCAAGTGGCGGCATCATCTCGTGGCACTATCACTTATCAGTCAACAATCGAGAACCTCAACGTCCTTGACTACGAATACTACACCCGCCTCGTCGACGCTTTTCTTGCGTCGAACGTGCAGGAATCGCTTTTGATTTATAAGGAAATCCGCGACAAGGGCTTTGATTCGCAATTTTTCGTCAACGGATTGGCAGGCCACTTCCGCGACCTGATGGTGGCGAAGGACCCGCAGACAATCTGCCTGCTTGAAGCCTCCGACGATGTGCGTTCGACAATGGCACAACAGGCGAAGAAATGCACTCCGCAGTTCCTCTACAAGGCTATGGAACTTTGCAACAACGCCGACCTCAACTACCGCGTTGCCACAAACAAGCAATTCCTTGTCGAACTGACATTGATTCAACTGTGCCAACTGCTAAGCCCCTCCCCGACTAATAGCGGCGATGGAGAGGGGCAACTCAAAAAAATAGAGCCTGTCAGCGCTCCTTCCGCCGCACCTGCACCTCAACAGCAAGCAAGCACACCCGTAGCCAAGCCTGCGCCACCTGTAGCGGTCAACCCACAGCCCTCGGCAGCGCCAACCGTGGCGAAAGAGCCGATTTCACACGCCGTTCATCCCGCACCGGCACCCAAAACTTTCGCGAAGGTCGCTCCGCTCGGCTCAATGCGTTCCATTTCCGAACTAAATGACATTTCCATACACGGGAACCGCAAAAAAACCGAACAAGCAGAGGCTAATCAAGCCGGAGTAAAACGCAACGAGCCGTTTACCGATGAAGATTTCGCCAAAGCATGGAACGAATATGCCGCCAGCATTCCGACGGAAAAAATCGTGGCAAACGCAATGATTACTTGCAAGCCCAAACGAGTGGCCGAAGGGCACTATTCCGTGCGGGCGCTTTCGCTTCTGCAACAACGCCAACTCGAAGAGGCCCGGCCAGCGATTTTACGTTTTATCGCCGACAAAATCAAAAACGACAACCTCTCGCTGGATGTCGATATTATAGAGAGCGAAGACGAAGCCCCGCCATCGACATGGCGTACGGCAAAGGTGCTCGACCGAATGAAAACCGATAATCCTTATCTCGACACGTTTATCGCCGAGTTCGGACTTAAACCCGATTGACCGCTACCACGATAAGCATAGTGGCGACAAAATTATTCACCGATGACCGGATTACGACTTTACAAGCGCGAAAAATTATGCAGCAAAATCGCCATCAATGCCCTTTTCGAAGGTCTTGACGGCGGCAAGGCCATCGCTTATCCTCTTCGTGCCGTGTGGCGCACTGCCGACACCCACCCCGACATAAAAGCGCAATTTTTGATTTCCGTGCCGAAGCGACGTCTTCGCCATGCAGTCGACCGCGTGGCTGTGCGTCGTCGCGTCCGTGAAGGCTATCGTCTCAACCGCGACCTCATCAAAGTCGAGAGTCCAATCGACATCGCTTTTATATATCTCGCCGACAGCGTTTTGCCGTCATCATCTATCCACAAGGCAATGCGCCGTCTATTATCCGAAATTTCACAAACGAAAGAAGAATGATTCGCCGGTTTTTCATACGGATTCTTATCGCACCGATAAAATTTTATCAACGGGCGATTTCGCCCTATACGCCGCCGGTGTGCCGTTTCACGCCCACCTGTAGCCACTATGCAATCGAAGCCATCCAAAAGCACGGTCCCGTCAAGGGCCTATGGCTCGCGATAAAACGAATCCTGCGATGCAACCCGTGGGGCGGTAGCGGTTACGACCCCGTACCCTGATGTCGTGACATAAATGTTGTCCGTCATTGCTCTTTTCTTGATGAATTTTTGTATTTTTGTGGAAAAATAGAATATCTGTGAGTTTACTCGACGTTTTAATATTGATAGTGTTTTTCGGAGGCCTTGCCTATGGTTTTTACAAAGGCATATTGAGCCAACTCGGCAGTCTCGGCGGCATAGTGCTCGGCATATTGGTGTGCCAGTTGTTCGGCGGGGCTGTAGGCGACTTGTCACAAAAGATTTTTTCGCCGACATACACCACGCGGGTAGTCAGTGTGATACTTTTATTTATCATCGTATATGTCGCTGTCCGTCTATTGGCAAAGTTGATGTCGACGGTGTTGAAGAAGTTTCATCTGAAGGCCATTGACAGAATTGCCGGAGGATTGTTCACGGCGTTCAAATGGACCCTGGTGCTGAGTTTCGCATTGAATCTCTATGCCACATTCTTCACCTCGGAAAGTCTGCTCGACGAATCATCGCTTGCCGGTGGCGACGTTATTCAAGCCGTTCTCGACCTTGCCCCCAACACTCTCGGCTGGGTGCGCGACAATACAGCCGAAACAACAGAAACAATCGCCTGTCTATAACAATGAACAACGAAAGAAGGAATATTAACGACAGCGACGACATTATCAAAGAAGCGACAAACTCCGACTATAAGTACGGCTTTACCACCGATATCGACACGGAGGTGATTCCCCGTGGACTGAACGAAGAAGTCGTAAGGCTTATATCCGCAAAAAAAGGCGAGCCGGAGTGGTTGCTCGATTTCAGGCTTAAGGCATATCGCCATTTGCTGACACTGAAGCAGCCGAAGTGGGCTCATATCAAAATCCCCGATATCGACCTTCAGGCCATTTCCTATTATGCCGCGCCTGTGAAGAAAGAAGGGCCGAAAAGCCTTGACGAAGTTGACCCCCAAATTCTCGCCACTTTCAACCGCCTCGGCATTCCCCTCGAAGAGCAAAAAGTGCTCTCGGGAATGGCCGTAGATGCCGTTATGGACTCCGTTTCGGTAAAGACTACCCACCGCGAAAAATTGGCCGAATTGGGTGTGATTTTCTGCTCGATTTCCGAAGCGGTTAAGGACTATCCCGACCTTGTGCGCCGCTATTTGGGCAGTGTCGTCAGTTATCGCGACAACTTCTATGCCGCTCTCAACTCGGCGGTGTTCTCCGACGGCTCGTTCGTCTATATTCCCAAGGGCGTGTGTTGCCCGATGGAACTTTCAACATATTTCCGCATCAACGCCCAAGGCACAGGCCAATTCGAACGCACGCTAATAGTTGCCGACGACGATTCCTATGTCAGTTATCTCGAAGGCTGCACCGCCCCTATGCGCGACGAAAACCAACTCCACGCCGCCATAGTCGAAATCGTGGTTGAGGAC
Source organism: Muribaculaceae bacterium (assembly GCA_017552595.1). Lineage (GTDB taxonomy): Bacteria > Bacteroidota > Bacteroidia > Bacteroidales > Muribaculaceae > RUG14106. The sequence goes on along the minus strand of JAFZPB010000175.1, from coordinate 16,019 downwards.
CGCGCCGAAGTGAAATATTCGACAGTGCAGAACTGGTGGGCGGGCGATGCAGAAGGTCGCGGCGGTGTTTACAACCTTGTGACAAAACGCGGTTTGTGCCGCGGCGAAAGTTCGAAACTCTCATGGACACAGGTCGAAACCGGTTCGGCAATCACTTGGAAATATCCGAGTTGCGTTCTTGCAGGCGACAATTCCGTGGGCGAGTTCTATTCCGTTGCAGTCACACGCAACTATCAGCAGGCCGACACCGGCACGAAAATGATTCACATCGGCCGTAACACGCGTAGCACTATCGTGTCGAAAGGCATTTCGGCGGGGCATAGCGAGAACTCCTATAGAGGCCTCGTTATGATTGTGCCGAAAGCGGATAATTGCCGCAACTACACCCAGTGTGACTCGTTGTTGCTTTCATCGACATGCGGAGCCCACACCTTTCCAGTTATGGAAATCGACAATCCCACGGCCATTGTTGAGCACGAGGCAACAACATCGAAAATCAACGAGGACCAGATTTTCTATTGCAATCAGCGCGGCATTCCCACGGAGGAGGCCGTCGGACTGATTGTCAACGGATATGCAAAAGAAGTGATGAACAAACTTCCGATGGAGTTTGCCGTCGAGGCGCAGCGATTGCTGCAAATCACCCTTGAAGGCTCCGTCGGATAACAATATGACATAAATATGGCAAACGAAAAAGAGATATTGCTTCAAGTGACCGGCCTGAGAGCCTCGGTCGAAGGCAAAGAGATTTTGAAAGGCGTTGACCTTACAATCCGCAAAGGCGAAGTCCACGCGATTATGGGCCCGAACGGTTCGGGGAAATCCACTTTGTCGGCTGTGTTGACAGGGAATCCGGCATTTTCGGTCGATGCCGGCACTGCCACATTCAACGGCAAAGACTTGTTCGCCCTCTCGCCTGAAAACCGTGCCCATGAAGGTCTATTCCTGTCATTTCAATATCCTGTGGAAATCCCCGGGGTGTCGATGGTGAATTTCATGCGAGCAGCCCTTAACGAGAAACGTAAATATCTTGGCGAAGAGCCGATTTCTGCAAGTGATTTTCTTCGGCTTATGCGAGAAAAACGCGCTGTGGTTGAACTTGACAACAAACTTGCGTCGCGCTCGGTCAACGAGGGATTTTCCGGTGGAGAGAAAAAACGCAACGAGATTTTCCAAATGGCGATGCTCGAACCGCGTCTTGCCATTCTCGACGAAACCGACTCGGGACTTGACATCGACGCACTGCGCATAGTGGCTGAAGGCGTCAACAAACTGAAAACCGACGACAACGCCACCATTGTCATCACCCACTATCAGCGACTTCTCGACTATATCCGCCCCGACTACGTCCACATTCTCTATAAAGGCCGCATCGTCGAATCTGGCGGGCCCGAACTTGCTCTCCACCTTGAAGAGCAGGGCTACGATGAAATCAAACGTAAATACGACAACGTCTCTGCCGAATGAACCCCTTCCAACAATTCATCGACCTTCACAAGGCCAACCCCGACTTTTTCGAAGGCAAAGCCGACATCTTTGAGGATTTTCTCAAAGCCGTCCGAAATCTGCGTCGGTTTGCCAACGATTTGGCGGAAATGATGAAGCCCGACTATGGGGTAAATCTCAACGGAGTGAAGTCGCCCCGTCAGCCAGCCTTAGTACGACGCGATATTCCCGACTATTCATCGGCAATAATCACGTGTGTAAACGACACTTACTATGTTCCGGCCTCGCTGTTCGACGGCAAGGTGAAAGTCGCCGTTTATGATGCCGACACTTTCCCGTTCGGACTTAACGCATATCATTCTCTGTCGCATTTCAATCGTGTGTTCTCGCAGAAAGTGCTCCACATATCGATTGAAGGAGGAGCGAAACTCGAACATCCGTTACAAATCAACAACATACTGTCGGCAGCCGTCGATTTGGCGACTTTCCGAAGGATTTTCATAGAAGTCGGCGGAGGCGCGGAAGCAAAAATAATTTTCAACGACACGACAGCGGATGCCGACCACCGCTATCTCTCGTCGCAGTTCGTCGATGTTTTCCTCAACGACGACGCACACCTCGAACTCTACGATATCACTGACACCTCCGACAACGTGGCTCGCCTCAACGAATTGAAAGTGAAACTTAAACGCCGCTGCGATTTCAACCTTTATTCGCTTTCGTTATCGGCCGGAAATTCGATAAATATCTACGACCTCGACTTCGAAAGCGACAATTCAGAAGCGAGGATTAACGGTTTCGTCATCGGCGACGGTAATCAACGTATCGGCAATTCGACCTTCGTCAACCACCTTTCGCGTCATTGCCGCTCTAATCAGAACTTCAAATATGTGCTTGACGAGAAATCACATGGCACATTCTATGGCGAAATTTTCGTTTGGGAAGTGGCACGTTTCACCGAGGCTTACCAGTCGAACAAAAACATATTGGTTTCACGTGACGCACGAATGCTCAGCGAACCGCAGTTGCTGATTTACAACGATGACGTGAAGTGTAGCCACGGTGCTTCAACAGGCCAACTCGATGAATCGGCATTGTTCTATATGCGCCAACGCGGCATTCCTGAAAATGTGGCACGAACGATGTTGACGCAGGCTTTCGTGGGCGACGTAGTCGATGCTGTAAAGTATCAGCCCCTTCGCGACCGTCTCCGCCTGCTCGTTGAAAACAGATTGTATAAACGCAGTTCGCGCCCTTGCGACAACTGTCGAATGGGTTGCGACACTCTGAATAGAAAATAAATGATTGACAAGGATATAAGAAAACAATTTCCGCAACTTGACCGCGAACTTTACGGACATCGGCTCGTTTATTTCGACAACGCCGCCACCACTCAGTCGCCCTTATCAGTGACCGACGAATACCTGCGAATGGAGCACGAGGAACGCGCCAACGTACATCGTGGAGTTCACACGATGTCGCAGATGGCCACAGCATCTATCGAACGTACTCGCGAAGCCGTCGCCCGTTTTATCAACGCCACTTCGACGGAAGAAGTCATTTTCACGTCGGGCACCACTGATTCCATAAACCTCGTGGCGTCTTCGCTCACCGAAACTTTCGAAAACGGCGACGAGATTATCCTGACCGCAGCCGAGCACCATTCCAACATCGTACCGTGGCAACTTGCGGGCCGTTTCCGCCGATTGCGGCTGAAAGTAGTGCCACTACTCAGTGATGGCAGCCTCGACCTCGACGCCTACCGCAATATGTTCACCGAACACACACGCTTTGTGTCGATTGCTCACGCCTCTAACGTGTTGGGAACAATCAATCCTATAAAGGAAATGATTGCTGAAGCGCATCGTTGGGGAGTGCCCGTTTTGGTTGACGGGGCACAAGCCGTTGGGCATTTAGATGTGGATGTCCGCGACCTTGACGCCGATTTCTACGCATTTTCCGCCCACAAGATGTACGGTCCGACAGGCGTCGGGGTGCTTTACGGCAAACGCGACCGTCTTCGTCGAATGTCGCCTTACCGCGGCGGCGGTGCGATGATCGACCATGTTTCGTTCGACAAAACCACCTTCGCCGACTTGCCTTATAAATTCGAGGCAGGCACCCCTAACTTCGTAGGCATAGCCGCTTTCGCCAAGGCTATTGAGTTTATGGAAACCATTGGTGTGAAAAACATTTCCGCACACGAGCGAGAATTGCTCAACTACGCCACCGAACAGATTTCGCAGATTGAAGGCGTCAAAATCTATGGCACAGCCAAAGAAAAAAGCGCCGTATTGTCGTTCCTGCTTCACGGGGGTAACTCATTCGATGCTGGCACATTGCTCGACAAACTCGGCATTGAAGTGCGCACAGGCCATCATTGCGCACAACCACTAATGGAGCGGCTCGGCATTACCGGCACAGTCCGTGCCTCTTTCGCCGTCTATAACACACGCGAAGAAATCGACCTATTTATCGCCGCCCTTCGCCGCATCGCCCCCATGCTCGGATAACAAAAAAACGGTCGCCATCGATTGACGGCGACCGTAAAAACACAATCAAAGATGATTATTTGCCTGCCTGAATGCGTGCGCGTTCGAGGTATTTTTCTACGTCGAGTTGATATGCCTGACCGAAGTTGGGGTACTTCGTCTTGATTTCGTTGTAGGCATCATATTCGTCGGCGTATTTCTCTTGGGCACGATAGAGGTGAGCAAGTTTTACGAGATATACGGGAGTATAAAGTTCGTTTTCGTTCGACTCTTTGACGGCCTTTTTCATATAATTGATGGCCTCGTCGAGGTTGTTAAGGTTGGCGTAGCAGTCGCCGATAAGAGCCTGTGAAGAAGCACCTACGATTGCCTCTTGAGTATCGTATTTCTTGAGGTATTTGATAGCGTCTTCATATTTGCCGGCCTTGTAGAGAAGTTTGCCAGCCTTGAGGGCGGCGAGGCTACCTGCGTCATGTCCGTAGTTGTCGGCGACCTTTTGGTATTCGACCATAAGAGTAGAATCGTTTGCGCCATTGATTTGCATCAAATCCACTTGGCCAAGAGCGTTGTTTGCTTCTTCTACGCCAGGGATGTGGATAAAGTTGATATAAGCGAGAACGAGCACGGCGATAGCGAGAATACCGGTGCCAATCCACACGATAGTTTTTTTATTCTCTTCGACCCTACGGGTTACATTCGTCAAGTCCTCATTCAACTTGTCAATCGAAGCCACGTTGGCTTCTGCTTTTTTCTTCTTTGCCATTTTATTGTTGTAGTCTTATTATTATTTCGTTACGATTTTCCGTTAGGACTTGCAAAATTAAGTGATATTCCTCAAATGAGCAAGTATTTCCCTCCTAAAATTCACTCCTGCCGAATTTTTGACCTAAAAAAACAACACTAAAAAGTGAATAGTTTTCCAATTTATTTATCTCTCTTGGGTGGTTTGGAAGATTTTTTGTAACTTCGCAAATGGTTTTCTGCGGGTCAAGGTTTTGGCCCGAGAATGTCTTTGTGAATAACGAACAAATGTCGAAATGGACTATATCATTCTACCCCCTGAGGAAATAAATGAAATCGCGGTGAATCTTCCACTGTCGAAAAGTGTCAGCAACCGCATCCTAATCATCTCCGCTCTTACCGACAATGCCGCTCCGTTGCCTGAACTTGCGGAATGTGACGACACCCGCGCTATCATCGACGCTTTTGCCGACCCAGTAAGCACAGAAATCAATGTTGGCGCCGCTGGTACGGCTATGCGTTTCCTTACGGCTTTCTATGCCCAAAACGAATCGGAAAATGCCGTTGTAATTGACGGCTCGGAACGTATGCGCCAACGTCCTATCGGTCCGCTCGTTGACGCTTTGCGACAACTCGGTGCCGATATCGAATATTTAGGAGAGGAAGGTTTCCCTCCACTAAAAATAAAAGGCAAACGACTCTTGGGCGGTGAAATCGAACTCGATGCGTCGGTAAGTTCGCAGTTCGTTTCGGCTCTTATGATGATTGCGCCGAAGATGACGAATGGTTTACGCCTTCGTCTTGCAGGAGAAGTTGTCAGCGCACCCTACATCGTTATGACTCAACGCTTAATGGAGCAGGCTGGCGCGACTGTGGATTTCTCCGGTGGAAATCTTGTCACTGTGGCGGCAGGCAAATATCGTCCGACGACGTTCACAGTTGATGCCGACTGGAGCGCGGCGGCATTTTGGATGGAAATCGCCGCTTTATCAACATCGGAATTCGACCTCAACCGCCTCTCGCCCGATTCGCTTCAAGGCGACCGCGAAGCCATGCGATATTTCGAGATGCTCGGTGTGGAGTCGGAAAAAGCCGACGGTGCGCTACATGTCGCACCTTCGCCCGAAATGCACGCCCGGCTGACGCTCGACCTCTGCGACAATCCCGACCTCGCCCAACCGCTTGCCGTGACCGCATGCATGCTCGGCATCCCTTTCCGTTTGTCGGGGCTTTCCACACTTCGCGACAAGGAAACCGACCGTCTTGCGGCTCTCGTCACCGAAATGGAGAAAATCACTTTCGACCTCTATGTCGATGACGACGCCCTCGTTTGGGACGGCGAACGGCATCCTATCGAAAGTAATTTTATCGTTTTCGACACTTACAACGACCACCGTATGGCGATGGCGCTCGCTCCGATAGCGATTTACGCCCCGGGAATAGTTGTACGCGACATAGACGTGGTGAAAAAATCTTATCCCGACTATTGGAATCATCTCACCGAAGCGGGATTCACACTTGTCGACCCCACTACACTCGCCGACAAGGAAGAAAACAACAACGAGGAGGAAACGGAAGAATGATTGGGGCGTTGATTCTTTTGGGTATTGTGATAGTGGTGGGTGTGATTCTCTACGTTTCACACCGCCTGTCAATGCGCAACGAGCCAGATGAGGCCGAACCGGAGGAAGAAACTCCGGCTTCCGGGCAAGTGTGCTGCGGAATGCACCTCGTCTGCGAAAAAGACCTTCCTGTAGACAAAGAGGGCAAAATCATCTATTACGACGACGAGGAACTCGACCGTCTTGCCGACACCGACCCTGCCACATATACCGACAACGACATCGAACAATTTCGCGACATCCTGCTCACACTCCTTCCTGAAGACATTGCGGGGTGGAACAAAAGCCTCGAATTACGGCACATCGCCTTGCCGCCCGCCGTCCATGATGAAATGCTTATGATTGTCAGCGAAATGCGTCAAACCCTCAACGCCCCGAAGCAATGACCGAAATTTTTTCCTACACATTTTTCCAATATGCGCTTATTGCCGTAGTGCTTATTTCGGTGGCATCGGCAATAATCGGCACCTACATCGTCACCCGACGGATGACCGCCATCGCCGGAGGTATTACCCACGCATGCTTCGGCGGTTTGGGATTAGGCTATTTCTTCGGCGTCAGTCCGATAGCGATGGCAACTGTTTTCGCCGTAGTCTCTTCGGCGGGCGTGGAATGGCTTTCGTCGCGGCAGCGAATCCGCGAAGACTCTGCAATTGCCGCCGTTTGGGCTGTGGGCATGGCCATCGGCGTGATGTTCGTTTTCCTAACCCCCGGACTCGCACCCGACCTCAACTCGTTTCTTTTCGGCAACATCCTGACAATCACCGTTTCCGACCTTATCGCCTTTGCCATTTTCACCGCAGTGCTGATAGCGTTTTTCGCATTGTTTTTCGACAAAATCGTGGCAACGGCTTTCGACAAGGATTTCGCCCGAGTCAGCGGCATGCCCGTGAGGTTGATTTCCACGGTGATGACCGTCATGATTGCCATTTGCATCGTGTTGACCATCCGTCTTATCGGGATAATGCTCCTAATGTCGATGCTATCCCTGCCGCAGATGATAGCCGAAATCCGATATCATCACTTCCGCGAAATTATGATTTGCTCGATTGTGGTGTCGCTCTTGGCGTGCGTGGCTTCGTTGTTCATCGCCGCAGTAATCGACATTCCCTGCTCGCCCATCATCGTTATTATTCTGACGTTGGTCTATATCATTTGCAAAGTTGTCCAGTCATTCAGCAATCGACGCAAAAACAATAAACTACACGCCTCGCGCGTTAAATAATGAGAAGCCGCCGGAAACAGCGGCCAAATGATTATCGGCTCTTGAAACGCCTACCGCTCATATTAACCCTCGTCGCAATACTTGCGGCAACGTCGTGCAGCACAAAAAAGAACACGGCGTTTAACCGTCGTTATCAGGCATTTACAACAAAATACAATGTCTATTACAACGGCATTGAGCATTACAAGGAGACGCTCAAGGACATGGAAACGAAATACGAGGACGACTATAGCAGTCTCGTATTGATGCACCCTGCCGAAGCGAAAAACTATCCAAAAGCGCCCCAACCGGAAGGCTCGTTCACCCGTTCGATTGAAAAAGCCCAAAAGGCTATCCAACTTCACTCGATAAAAAAACGTCCGAAACGCAAATCGGGCAAAGCCGACGCCAAATATAAGGCTTGGTTGAAACGCGAAGAATTCAACCCGTTTATACACAACGCTTGGATGCTGATGGGAAAGAGCCAATATATGAATGGCGACTTCCTCGGAGCCGCATCGACATTCTATTATATTTCGAAACACTTCACATGGCTGCCCGAAACTATCCTTGAGGCGGAATTATGGCAGTCGAGAAGTTATAGCGCAATGGAGTGGACCTACGAGGCTGAAAACTTGCTTGTCCATGTCAAGCCCGCCGATTTAACCACAAAGAAACTCATCGAGGCATACAACTTCGCTTACGCCGACTATTACACCAAAACCGCCGACAAGACGAAAGCCATCCCTTATCTCGCCACAGCCGCATCGCTTGCGAAAGGTTCGCAGAAAACACGACTTAACTTCCTGCTCGGCCAGTTATATGCGCTCGACGGAAACCGCGACCTCGCTTACAAAGCCTACGGCGTAGCAGCAGGCAGCAATTCCGCTCCCTACCGCACGAAATTCAACGCCCGAATCAAACAGAGCGAAGTGTATGCCGGCAAAAACATCGAGCCAGAGGTAAAGGCCCTTAAGCGAATGACCCGCTACGGCAGAAACAAGGAGTATCTCGACCAAATCTACTACGCCATCGGCAACCTCTACCTCACTCGTAACGACACTGTCCATGCCGTCGAAAACTATGTCCTCGCCAACGAGAAATCCACTCGCAACGGCATCGACAAGGCCATCAACAACATCACCCTCGGCGGGATTTACTTCGACCAACACCTCTACGACAAGGCACAACCCTGTTATACCGAAGCCTTGCCGCAACTCCCCGAAACTTACCCCAATTACGAAGCCTTGAAGCGAAGAAGCAGCGTGCTCGACGAACTTGCCGTTTATTCGCAGAATGTCACCCTTCAGGATTCACTGCTCCGCCTTTCGGCTATGACCGAAGAACAACAACTAAAAATCGTCAACAAAATAATCGACGACCTCAAAAAGAAGGAGAAAGAAGAAGCCGAACAAGCGCAAATGGAGGAATATCTTGCCAAACAGGGCGCAGCGGGGAACGGATTGAATCAAAATGCGGCGAATGCTCCGAAATCGTTTGTCATGAACAGCGACAACTCATGGTATTTCTACAACACTTCGGTGCGTAACGCCGGAAAGGCCGAATTCCAAAAACGATGGGGAAGTCGTAAACTCGAAGACAACTGGCGACGCCGCAACAAGTCATCGTTCGACATGAGCGATTTTGACCAAGCCGAAGCGGACGACAACTCCGAGGCAACCGATTCAATAGAAATGACCGACGAGGAACGCAGGGCTTTGGACAAAAAGAAAGAGGGGGAGAAAGAACAACTCGCCCACGAACAAGACCCCCACTACCCCGAATTCTATCTCAAGCAAATCCCCAAAACCGACGATGAGCGCCAAACGTCGAACGATATCATTCAGGAAGGTCTCTACAATATGGGCATAATCCTTAAGGATAAACTTGAGGACTTCCCCGCCGCGGAAGCGGAATTTAACCGACTTCTCACTCGCTATCCCGACAACGTCTATCGTCTCGACGTCTATTACAATATTTATCTAATGATGATGCGGCAAGGCAAAACAGCGAAAGCCGAAACCTACCGCCAACTCATTATGAGCGAATTCCCCACTTCGAGTTACGCTTCGGCGATGGCCGACCCCAACTATTTCGACGCTCTCCGTCAGATGAACGACCAGCAGGAGGCTCTCTACCTCAACGCCTACGAAGATTATCTCGAAGGCAACAACAAAGCGGTCCACGACGCATTCAGCCATGTGCAGGCAAAATATCCCCTTAGCCCGCTGATGCCGAAATTTATGTTCATCAACGCCCTGACGTACGTCACCGAACGCAACTCCGAGAAATTCCAGGAGGCACTTAAAACGATGCTCGAAAAATATCCCAACACCGACATGACCGACCTCGCCACGGCATATCTGAAGGGACTTAGCCAAGGACGCAAACTGCAAGAGACGTCGTCGAACCTTCGAGGAATGATTTGGAGCCAGCGTCTCACCAACGACTCCACTCTCACCGCATCCGACAAACCCGCAGAATTTGCTCTGAACGATTCGGTGCCGCATATGGTGATGTTCGCATATAATACCGACACAATTGTGGCGAACAAGGTGCTCTACGATGTGGCTCGCTATAACTTCACCACCTATGTTGTCCGCGACTTCGACCTCCAGCAATACCAGTTCGGAAATCTTGGTCTGCTCGTTGTCAAAGGTATGCGCAACATGGCCGAAGCCGCCCACTATAAATCGTCGCTCAACGAGGCAAAGGGTCTTGACCTCACAGGAGTTAGACCAATCATCATCAGCGAGGACAACTTCAACGTGCTTATCACACAAGGGCGTTCGCTCGAAGAATACCTAATCTTCGTTGGCGAGGAAACCATCAACAAAGTAGAGGATGAAAACATCCCCGAAAGCGAAGATGACGACGAAGCCATTGAAGGCGACGAGTCGACCGACAAGAAGACCGACAAGGCCGTCAAACCTTCCGACAAGAAAGAGAAGAAGGATAGTAAAGAAAAGAAGGCTGACAAGAAGAAAGAGGAAAAGGCTTCCGACAAGGCGAAGGAACAGAAAAAGGCTGAGACTCAAAAGCCGACGGAATCAAAGAAAACTGAGCCGAAGAAGCCGGATACCCAAAAGGCCGCAGAACCTAAAAAGCCGGAGCCGAAGAAGCCCGAGCCGAAGAAGCCCGAGCCAAAGAAGCCCGAGCCCAAAAAGCCTGAAACTCCCGCTAAGCCGAAGTTGCCCGACTATCCGACAGGCAGCGAAGGCGACGACGACCCGTTGCTCAATTGACGCACTCTCCACTGTAACGGTTTCGATGAAGTTTTTTTGTCATTGTTGGCGAAATGTCGGGGATTTTCGCTAAATTTACACCGACTAATCGTTATATGTCCTCGATATGGAAAAGAAACTCGTTCTTGTAGATGCCTACGCAATCATATATCGCGCTTATTATGCCCTTATACGTGCGCCTCGCACCACTTCGAAGGGGCTGAACACCTCCGCCATCTTCGGCTTTTGCAACGCAATCGACGACGTTATCCGCCGCGAATCGCCTACTCATATAGCAGTCTGTTTCGACCCACGAGGGGGCACTTTCCGCCACGATGCCTATCCCGAGTACAAGGCGCAGCGCGATGCACAACCCGAGGACATCACACTTTCCGTTCCATATATCAAGGACATCCTGAAAGCCCGCAATATCCGCGTTTACGAAGTTGACGGCTATGAGGCCGACGACGTTGCGGGCACTATCGCAAAAGCCGCCGAGCGAGAAGGTTTTACCACTCTTATGATGACTTCCGACAAGGACTACGGCCAACTCGTCAGCGACCACACGTTTATATACCGTCCGTCTTCCAAAGGGGGCTACGAACTGCGCGGACCGAAAGAAGTGTGCGCTCTCTATGGGCTGAAACGTCCCGAACAGGTAATCGACCTGCTCGCCCTTGAAGGCGACGCTTCCGACAATATCCCGGGTTGCCCTGGCGTGGGCGAAAAAACCGCCGTCAAACTCCTGTCGGATTGGGAAACGGTGGAAGGTGTGATTGCAAACGCTGACAAAATCAAAGGTTCGCTCCAAACGAAAATCAAGGAAAACGTCGATAAAATCCTTTTCTCGAAATTTCTCGTGACGATAAAAACCGACGTTCCTGTTGACATCGACTTCAACGAGATGACGCGCGGCGACGAGGACACCGACCGGCTTCTGTCGATTTATTCCGAACTCGAATTCCGCAGTTTTATCGCCAAAATCAAAGAATCACAGGCTGAAATTCCTGAACAAAAAGTCGAAACCCAAGTTGAAGAAGTGCCTGATAATAACGGTGACATGGGCCTGTTCGACATCGTTTACGATGAGCCCGCTCCTGCCGCACAAGTGTCGTCGGCCGCAGAAACGGCCGTCATAACCACCGGCCTTGAAGCGGCGCAGGCGGTTGACGAGGCTATGAAATCCGCCCTTGTCGGAGTGGCTGTCAATGCAATAGGCAAGGCGGCTATGACGGCGAAATTCAATGGTTTGGCGCTCTCAATCGCCGATGGCAGAACCGTTTACATCGACTTCAACGATGCCACATTGCCGCATATCCGTCGCCTGTTCAGCGCCAACGACACCGTTATCGCCAGCCACGACGTCAAACGCGACTATATCATTCTCCATAATCTCGACATCCCATTCTCAGTCCGCTATTTCGACATTTCCGTGGCCCACTACATCCTTGACCCCGAGCATCGTCATTCGCTCCCGTCGATAGCCTATGCCTACCTCAACAACCGAATGATAGAGGATACCGACAAATTCATCGAACTTAAGCGAGGAGAATCGCAACCAGAAGGGGCTCGTGCCGCTTTCATAGAGGCTGCCGACTGCGTTCGCCGACTTGTCGCCCCGTTGAGCGAAGCCATTGAGAAAGAAGGGCAAACGTCGCTGCTCAACGACATTGAAATCCCGTTTGTCACAGTCCTTGCCGATATGGAAATCGAAGGCATACGCCTCGACAAAGACGAGTTGAGCCGCAACCATACTTCTCTCAATAACAGAATCGACGAAATGGAAGCGGAAATTTTCCAAATCGCCGGTCATAAGTTCAACGTGGCGTCGCCCCTGCAAGTGGGAGAAGTGCTGTTCGGCGAAATGAGAATCGACCCTAAGGCGAAACGCACCAAAACCGGAGCGTTCTCCACTACCGAGGAAATCCTTGAGCATCATCGCGCCGACCATCGCATTGTTGACCTAATCCTCAACGTTCGGAAATTGCGAAAACTGCTCTCGACATATATCAACGCCCTGCCCGGACTTGTCAACCCGAGAACAGGCAAAATCCACACCTCGTTCAACCAAACGGTCACCGCCACGGGCAGAATCTCATCCGCCAACCCCAATCTGCAGAACATTCCCATCCGCACCGACGACGGACGCGAAATCCGCCGCGCCTTCGTGCCTGAAGCGGGTTGCACGCTTATGTCGGCCGACTATTCGCAAATCGAACTTCGCGTAATCGCCGACATTTCAGGCGACAAGAATATGGTCGAGGCGTTCCTGTCGGGCCATGACATCCACCGCGCCACAGCCGCCAAAATCTTCAAAGAGGATATTTCGGCGGTCACCGACGAACAACGCCGTCGCGCCAAAACCGCCAACTTCGGCATCATCTACGGCATCTCGGCATTCGGACTGTCGGAACGACTTCACATCCCGCGCGGTGAAGCCAAACAACTTATCGACGGCTATTTCGAAACCTATCCGGGCATAAAGGCATATATCGACAAAAGCGTCGAAAATGCTCGCGAGAAAGGCTATGTCACCACAATCAAGGGCCGCAAACGCATGCTTCCCGACATCAACTCACGCAACGCCGTTGTTCGGAGTTTCGCCGAACGAAACGCCGTAAACGCCCCGATTCAGGGTTCGGCTGCCGACATTATTAAAATTGCCATGATTCGCATCGCCCGCGACATCCGCGCACTCGGCCTGCGCTCGAAGATGATTCTTCAGGTCCACGACGAATTGGTGTTCAACGTATATCCCGCCGAGATGGAAACACTCCGCCGATTGGTTGTCAGCAATATGATGGAAGCCTACAAAGGTCGTGTGCCTCTTGAAGTGGGCGTCGGCACAGGAGCAAACTGGCTCGAAGCACACTGATATATACTTAGGAATTGTTAAGCGGCTCGTGGAGATGCCAAAGCGAGATATCCGCGGATGATTAACTCTTCACGCTGAGGGGCTTTGACACTTTATAGCCAGGGCGGTTGTTGAGCGTGGCAACGGCAAAAAGTCCTGTCGATTCGGATTGATAACGTATGTGGTAGCGTTCGCGGCCGAAAAAGTCGAACAGAAATTCCGCACTATTGACGGGCGTGGCGTTTTCGTCTTCGCGGCCTTTTACCAACCGCTCCTCAATAACGACATCGAATCCTTCAAGTCGGACAGCCAAACTTACCGCACCGTTGGAATTTACGCCCTCGACTCCTGTTCTTACTAATTTGACATATCCCGATTCCATCGCTTCAAGATAGATTGACGGTTCGCCTTCGCCGTCGGCCGACAACTCACCCGCCAATAGGAATGTGCGCGCCTCGCCCTTCTTCGGCGGTTTCATTGAAAACGCCAATATCACCGCAGCCACAAGGAATGCGATAACATAAAACTCTACCGATTGATAAAACGCGGATAATATCATAATATGGAAAAATGCAAATACCTCGCCAAAATCCGATTTGATTGAACTGCGGGACTGGTCAAATATTCAATTTCGAACAGGTACAAAAAAAATTATTTGTCTCACGACAAATAATCTTCCTTAACCTTAAATCTAATACCATGAAAAACACGATGCAAAATTACAAACTTTTTGAATACTGCAAAAATATTTCCGAAAAAAAATGCCAAATTTCACACTATTTAACTTATATTTACATCAATTTACACAAAAACAGGGCTCAACCATTCAAATTTTACTTATTTTCACATTTGGAAACACTTTTTAATAGTATTTTCTGAAAAACTTTTCTCTCCATTTTTTTTAAACCGATAAAAAAACTCCCCGGCCGATGTTTCGGTCGAGGAGTCGGTTGTTTGGTAGGGACGATCGGGATCGAACCGATGACCTCTGCAATGTGACTGCAGCGCTCTAAACCAGCTGGGCTACGCCCCTATCTCAATTGCGACGCAAAGTAACACACTATTTTTGATTCGGGCAAGTTTCTCGGCAATAAATTTCAAAAAATCCGCATTTTCGCCACTTTTCACCTGCATCACACAGATTTCACAGACACCTTAACACGAATTTCCATTAATTATTCAAGAATTTTACAATGCGGTTTTTCCCGCTTGTCGATGTAATGCGAGACGAAGTCTCGTACACCGGCCCGAAACTTAAATTCTAATCATCTCTCATAAATCATAATTATCAAATTTTTATTGCTTATTTGAGAGTAAATGACTATATTTGCCAATAATTATTGTAACAAATTCTATCCCATGGAACAACTTGATATTCTCAAAAAAGACCCGTGGCTTGCACCGTTCGCCGACGCCATCAATGGCCGTCACGAAGACGTGATTCGCAAGGAGGCCGATTTGACGGCTTCGTCGGGCACTCTCAATGATTTTGCTAACGCCCATCGCTATTTCGGTCTGCACCGCGTGCACGACGGATGGATTTTCCGCGAATGGGCACCCAACGCCACCGCCATCACCCTCGTGGGCGATTTTAACGACTGGCAGGAACTGGCGAAATACCGCCTTCACAACATCGGCAACGGTGTGTGGGAACTTCACCTTTGGGAAAACGACCTCCACCACGGCGACCTCTTCAAAATGATAGTCGATTGGGAAGGGGGCCGCGGCGAACGTCTGCCGGCTTACGCAACCCGTGTGGTCCAGGACGAACAGACGAAAATCTTCTCCGCGCAAGTGTGGGCTCCCGAAGAGCCTTACAAATGGAAAACTGGGCATTTCCGCCCCCACACCTCGCCGCTCCTCATCTACGAATGCCACATCGGTATGGCGCAAAACCGCGAGGGCGTGGGCACCTATGAGGAATTCCGCACGGAAATCCTGCCGCGAATCGACGCTGACGGCTACAACGCCATTCAAATCATGGCAATCCAAGAACACCCCTACTACGGTTCGTTCGGCTACCACGTCTCGAACTTCTACGCGCCCTCGTCGCGCTTCGGCACCCCCGATGAACTCAAACATCTCGTCGATGACGCCCACAGCCGTGGCATCGCCGTAATCATGGACATCGTCCACAGCCACGCCGTCAAGAACGAGAACGAAGGCCTGGGACGCCTCGACGGTTCGCCCGACCAATATTTCTATGGCGACCACCGCCGCGAACATCCCGCATGGGATTCGCTCTGCTTCGACTACGGCAAAAACGAAGTGATTCACTTCCTACTGTCGAACTGCAAATACTGGCTCGAAGAATTCCATTTCGACGGTTTCCGCTTCGACGGCGTCACTTCCATGCTCTACTACGACCATGGTTTGGGCAAGGCCTTCGGCGGCTATGGCGACTATTACGACGGCAATCAGGACACCAACGCCATC
>JAFZPB010000174.1 GCA_017552595.1 Muribaculaceae bacterium | reverse complement strand
TTCTGAATCCACGGTTCGGTTATTGAGCCGGTTAACGGTATCTTTCTCTCCCCGTCTTTCACCCCGTCCCAGGAGGCCGGCAAAACTTCCGGATCCAGGTTCGCAGAGAACACAACCGGCCACGCCGCGTCTAAAGCGTCGGGGTCGGAAACGAGTATGCACCAATCTTGAATATGCCCATTCAATCGGGACGCCCCCATCCACCGTTCCAGGGAGTCGAAAGACTCAGCCCCCGCCGCCGCACGTTCGCCGACCATCCCGGTTTGCGTGATCATACGGGCAATCTTCGCCCCGTCGCCAAGAAACGAAACAACGGTTTCCCGGATGATTATTTTCCTCGTATAAACACCAACCGTACATAACAGTATAAAGCCAAGGGCAAGGCCAAGGATGGAACTCAACTTATTTAGGGTTGCTTTTTTCATCATTTTGACGAACATGGCTGCATCCTGTCGGACAGATAGACCCATGCATAATACGTGCTACAGGGATTTTTTTTACGTTTAAATTGGTTGCATTGATACGTCGTAGAAACATTGCAAGTTTTTGAGTCACATCCACCCAATATCCGAAGAAATCTCGGAACGCACGCATAGGGAAGGGATATCGTTATAATCTTGCCGACAACGGATGAATTGCACATCTCGCCACCCATTACCTTAAAGCCTGTAGATTCTCCGGGATGCAATATATTTCCAGAATATGTACACCTGCAACACGTAATAGCACCCAGCCGATCTATTTGATAAATTGGATTATTACGACAAAAAGAATATATATTTACCCCTCCATCCTCCTCTATCGTATCGCGGTTGAGCCAACGCATGAGAACGGGATGATAGAAGCGGTAACCGTAATAGTAGAGACCCGTCTCGGCATCGAAGTATTCCGTCGAAAATCGGTGGCGGAAGAAGTCGGCGAGGCGACCGGACTTCGCAATTATGTTGCCGAATGCATCGTAGGTGTAACAGGCGACGACGGAACCGTTCGCGTCCATATAACGGGTAATGTTACCATTGTTGTCATAGGACGGCACGTAAACCGTGCCGTTAACGATAAGGTAAAGTAGCCCACCGATGCCACCCACTCCCCGCAACCTTCCGGAGAGGTCCTTCCCCCAGTAGTTCCGTATCGTCACGGTCACGCCGTCCTTATAGGCGACACGCTCCTCAACGAGGTTCCAGCCATCGTAGAAGAAAATAGTTGTCGCCTCTGGTGTCACCTTCCTAACGCGTCGGGATTTCGCATCATAGAAATTCTCGAGGACCAATGTCCCGTTCGTTGAGATGGACTTGAGACGGTTTGCCGCATCGTATGTGAATGTACGTGTGCCGTCAAAGATAAGATTGCCATCGGCATCGTAACTGAACTCCGTGTACTGGTTTAGGTTGTTCGCGGTGTATGAGGTCGAATTACCGATTCCGTCGTAGCCGTATGTACGGGATGTCCCGGAGATGTCGGCGGATACGACCTCGCCCCTGAAATTGTAACCGAAAGTGTCGCCGTTACGACTTACAGGGCGGCCGAGTATGTCGTAGGCATAGGCGAACGTTTCCATCGCGACATCGTTCACGGAGTTCGACACCCCCTTGACAAGTGAAGGTCGGCGGTCGTCCCGTTCAAGGCTGCACGAGAATGAAACACCGTTGGAGAGCGTCAGCAAATATCCTGCGTCAAGGCGTCCAGGCGTGTATGCGTATTCAACCACAG
>JAFZPB010000173.1 GCA_017552595.1 Muribaculaceae bacterium | reverse complement strand
GGTCAAATGGGCGGGCTTCCCGACGTGAACACGGAAAATCCCGATTTCCAATATTACTATCTGCAGTATGTCAACGACGTGATTTCGTGCGGTGCGTCTGGCTTCCGCTACGACACGGCTAAGCATATCGGGCTGCCTTCCGACCCGCTCGACGCAAAGGCCACCCGCAATAATTTCTGGGAAGTGGCTATGGGCCGCGAACCGGTAAAAGGTTTGACGCTTTGCGTGCCTCGCGACAGCCTATATATCTACGGCGAAATCCTTCAGGACAAATATGTCAAGGAGGAAGAGTATGCCGGATATATGGATATGTGCGCCAGCCAATACGGCTATGTGCTTCGCAACGCCCTCAACCGTCATAATTTCTATGCCGACTCGCTTCGTGACTGGCATCATATCGTCGCTCCCGAACGCCTGATTACATGGGTGGAATCGCACGACAATTATTGCAATGCCCATGAATCGGCAGGAATGGACGACGCCCTTATCCGCATGGGGTGGGTGTTTCTCACTTCGCGTAAAGACGGCGCTCCTTTGTTCTTCAGCCGCCCGATGGACAGCACCCGCGAAAACTACTGGGGTAAAAACCGCATCGGCGAGCGCGGCAACGACGAATTCTTTCATCCTGAAGTCGTTGCGGCAAACTATTTCCGCAAGGCAATGGTCGGTCAGCCCGAGGCTATTTCAGCGACGGCCGACGGTCGAGTGATTGAAGTGGCGCGTGGCAAGAAAGGCGCGTCGATTATCAACATTTCCATCGACAAGGTGAAACTGAAAATCGCCACGTCGCTTCCCGACGGCACTTACCGTGACAAAGTATATCACAAAAAGTTCAAAGTGAAACGCGGCATCTTAAGCGGCAAAGTAGAGCCGCTTCACTCCTATATCCTCACCAGATAAGGTTTTTGACGATATAGAACACTACGGGGACTGCCAGTGCCGGCAATAGATTGACGGTGCGGCAGTCCTTAATTTTAAGTATTGCCAAACCTGACGAGAGTAGTAGAACTCCGCCCACGAGCGCCACTTCGCTAAGCATCGCCTCTGGAATGGCGAATGAAGAGCCTGCGAATTTGGCCAATAGCCAAATCGTTCCCTGCCAGCAGAATAGTACTCCCGCGCCCCACATTATGCCCCACCCGTAGGATGCCGCTAAAATTATCGACGAGAAAAAGTCGAGGGTGGCATTGGTGAAGAGCATCGTGTTGTCGCCGATGGTGGCGCTCATCACAGGTCCGACGATAGAGAGGGTCCCGATGCAGAATAGCAGGCAGGCGGTGGTGAGACCTTCGACGAGATGGCTTGCGTTGTGGCGTGCCGCCGTCCGGCTGATGCGCCCGTCGATATCGAGACCGAAACCGATAATTGCCCCCACCGTTACGCTAACGACGAACAGAACGGGATATTCGCTTTTTGCGAGGTTTGAGATTGCCATATTGGCTCCGAGCACGAGTGTGATAAGTCCGAGCGCCATCATCACAGCGTCGCGCAGGCGGTCGGACAGTCGGCTGCGGAGCATCGCCCCGATTGCCGATCCCGCCACTATCATCGTTGCATTTACAATCGTTCCAATCATATCACAAAATTAGTGCAAGTTGAGCGTAATACAAAGAGAATAACGAAGTTTTATCTTTTATTACCGAAACGCAGCCTAATTTCGAGGCGCAGCCATCATCGACAATGTCGCCCAGAATGCGCGTGGAGTGGGGTGGGGCGATGTCAGCGGAACTGACAACTATCGTCAGTGACAAATTGTCATAAAAATCACGAAAATTGCACAAATTTCTGACAAAATGTCAAAAAACTATGTTGTACAACATAAATATTTGACATATTATTGCATATTGCTATAAAAAGTATAAAATTTAACTTATTTTAACATATAAAAAATATGCCGTTGAAATTGACATTTTGACAGCATATTTATTAAAAATGCGTCATCTTGCAATATAAAATATGCAATAATATGTAAAAATGTCAATCGCATCAAGTCCGGATACATTTTGCTCGTTTGCATATATAGAATATCTGACATATTTTTGCGTTAGAAAGATAGAAACAAGAAACTTTTTCATAATAATTGTATTATCAACTCAGACAATAATAGTTTTTTAGAAATGTGCAACTAACTCGGATGGAGGTCGCCGTGATGGCAACCTCCATCCTAATTATATGTGTTGTTAAGATGGTCGGTACTTTTTTCAAACTTGCGAGCAGTTATTACGAAAAAAATGCGTAAATTTGTGGTCAGTATAACAATAACGAATAATTATGGCAAACAAACCATTCCACTATCAAGAAATGTTCCCCCTCGGGGAAGACAAAACCGAATACGTAAATATTTCGCGCGACTATGTGAAGGTCGAGAATTGGGCTGGACACGAGATGCTCGTGGTCGACCCGCAGGCACTCACCGTTCTCGCAAATGCGGCCACCCACGACAACGCTTTCATGCTTCGCCGTGAGCACAACGAAATGGTGGCAAAGATTCTTCACGATCCCGAAGCGTCGGAAAACGACAAATTCGTGGCTTTGACGATGCTCCGCAACGCCGAAGTGGCGGCTAAAGGACAGTTGCCCTTCTGCCAGGACACCGGCACGGCAATCTGCGTCGCTCACAAAGGTCAGAACGTCTATACGGGCTGCTGCGACGAAGAGCGCATCTCAGAAGGCGTCTATAAAACCTACACGGAAGAGAATCTCCGCTATAGCCAGAATGCTCCGCTTAACATGTACGACGAGGTGAACACCGGATGCAACCTCCCGGCACAAATCGAAATTCACGCTTGCGAAGGCGACGAATACGAATTCCTGTTCGTGGCGAAAGGCGGCGGCTCGGCAAACAAGACCTATCTCTATCAAGAGACGAAGGCTCTCATCAATCCGAAAACGCTCATCCCGTTCCTCGTCGAGAAGATGAAAACCCTCGGTACGGCAGCCTGCCCGCCTTACCACATCGCATTCGTCATCGGCGGCACGTCGGCAGAGTTGAACCTTGCCACGGTGAAGAAGGCTTCGGTGAAATACTACGACAATTTGCCCACGACGGGCAACGAATATGGCCGCGCTTTCCGTGACGTCGAACTTGAGAAGCAACTTCTCGAAGAGACACGCCGCATCGGATTGGGCGCACAGTTCGGCGGCAAATATTTCGCCCACGATATCCGTGTGATTCGTTTGCCTCGCCATGGCGCATCGTGTCCCGTAGGGTTGGGCGTCAGTTGCTCGGCCGACCGCAATATCAAGGCTAAAATCAACCGCGAAGGCCTTTGGATTGAACGCCTCGACAACAACCCGGGCGAACTCATTCCCGAAGAAATGCGCAACGCTGGCGAAGGCAACGCCGTTGAAATCGACCTGAATCGTCCGATGAAGGAAGTTCTCGCCGAGTTGACGAAATATCCTGTTTCGACCCGCCTGTCGCTTCGTGGCACGATTATCGTAGGCCGCGACATCGCCCACGCAAAGATTAAAGAGCGTCTCGACGCTGGCGAACCCATGCCGCAATATCTCAAGGAACACCCCATCTACTATGCAGGTCCCGCCAAGACTCCTGCAGGAATGCCTTCGGGCTCTTTCGGTCCGACAACGGCAGGACGTATGGACCCCTATGTCGACCAGTTCCAGGAGGCCGGCGGCAGCATGATTATGATTGCCAAGGGCAACCGTTCACAGCAAGTTACCGACGCATGCCGCAAGCATGGCGGTTTCTACCTCGGTTCGATTGGTGGTCCGGCAGCCGTATTGGCGGCCAACTCCATCAAGAAAATCGAGTGCCTAGAATATCCCGAACTCGGCATGGAAGCCATTTGGAAAATTGAGGTGGAGAACTTCCCCGCCTTCATCCTCGTCGATGACAAGGGCAACGACTTCTTCGCTCAAATCCGCGAGCGTTGCAACGGTTGCGCCCTCAAAAAGTGACATAATAATTAAGGAGACGGACGGCTTTCGGCTGTCCGTCACTTTTTAACAAAAAAGTTAGATAATGTTAAATCTTCGTTGGGGGATTTTAACCTTGGCGGAGATTTGACGTCAATATGACAGAAACTCAAATTAACTAACCAAATAAAACGTAAAGAAATGAAACGACAATTTATCGCCTTTATGGCAGTGGCCGCCGTAAGTCTTTCGGCAATGGCTCAAATTGACAAACGTGACCTCGTTATTCCAAATCCCGACGAGAACGCATGTGAAGGAAAATGTGATATGGGTGAGCAGAAACCCGCATGCCCCTTCGAAGGCATCAAACTCTCTGATAAACAGAAAAATCAGTTGAAGAAACTCGACGATGCCCGCAAGGCCGACTGTGAAAAGAAGATGGCCGAAAAGAAGGCTCAAGCAGAAGCCAAGAAGGCCGACGCACAAAAGAAAAGAGAAGAGATGAAGAAACAACGCGAAGAGGAAAAGGCTCAAATGCTTATCGACCGCAAGAATTATCTCAAGGAAGTGCAGCAGATTCTCACAGCCGACCAATATCTTCAATTCCTCGAGAACTTCTATCTCAATGCTCCCCAACCCAACATGGGTCCC
>JAFZPB010000172.1 GCA_017552595.1 Muribaculaceae bacterium | reverse complement strand
CTTGCCGCCCTCTTTGCCGTGCGCCGACATTCCTCACTGCAGTATCGACTACGATTTCCGCGTGCCTCAAATTCCTTGCCGCATATCGCGCAGATTTTTACCACTTGCGCCGCCTCCTGTCTTTGGTGCCGAAATAGGCAACTTCGCACATTTCTTCCAATCGGCTGATTATCCGCCGCCCCGTCATGCCTTCGTCATCACTGCGCAATCGTTCTTGTAAGCCGCGCAGGTCGTAATTGCTCGTGACAATCAGCGGCTTGTCGTCGTTATAACGCGCATTGATTATCTGATACAGCTGACCAACTCCCCAGCCTTTCAAATATCCCGCGCCTATGTCGTCGAGTATCAACAGGTCGCAGTTCATGTAGCGGTTAATGATTTTCTGCGCATTGCCATTGCCGTCAAATGTCGCTTTGATTTCGTCAAGCAAGCTCGGCACATCGCCGATTACTACTCGCTTGTAATCCCAGATATATCTCTGCGCGACTATCGACGATAAAAAGGTTTTGCCCGTGCCCGCGCCGCCATGAAAGTACAAGCCGCATTGCGGTTTATGGACGCAGTAACCTTTCGCCAATCCCACCGCCTCAACGTTATCCGCCGTGATTTCGTAATCCTCAAACGTCTTGCCCAAATATTTCTTCGGTATCCCCGCCGTCAAACATCTGCGCGGATATACTATTTCTTTCCAAACGGCGCATCGCTCACGTCCGATTACCACTTCGCCGTCAATTATCTTTACCGTCGGCTTTTCGTAGCAATCCCGTTCCTTGCCGCATTTCTTCACAAGGTCGTTGTCAAAGTCGCACAGGCATTTCATTTCTGCCTCGGCGTGCAAGACCTCGCGAAACTGCTCATCATCAAGCAGGATTCCGTACTTCGCTTCAAGTTCTGCGCGGACTTTCGGTAAATATTTCTCCCGATATTCCCGTCGATAACCCTCCAGCTTGTTACGAAATTCCGCCCGTTCGGAGTCAGTCATCAAGGGCGGTATCTCTTTCGCTTCATAATATGCCTTGCGGTCTTCGCTCAGCGGCGAATAAGGACATGGCTTTGCAGTCCATTCGCCGTTTTCGTCCTTGCAGGGCTTAAAGTAATCCGGGCATTCCTTCAGACAAGTGCCGGAGCATTTTTCGCATAAACGCAATTCAGCCAATGCAAGGGCATTACGCCTGCGAGCCGATTCATGCAAATCAGGCAATTTTGGCTCTGGCGTCGATTGCAAATTCTCTGCGTCTTGCGTTGCCGCCGCCGTTTTTCTTTTCATCAAGATCCTCTCCTTTAGCTTTCGCGTGCGCGGTCTCACTCTCTGTCTGTCTGTCTGTGTCTTCTACGGGTACTGAAAGAAGAGGATAAACCTCTGCGGCGGTGTTCGGCGGGCGTTTGGCATTCGTTTTGCGATTGTTCAAACGCCTGTTTGCAAAGTGTTCGTCCTTTAATTTGTAGACAGTTACGCCATTCTTGGTTTTGAAGTCAATCGCTCCGATATTCTTCAGAACATTTTTGGCGCGGTGAACCGTAGCCACACTAGCGATACCTGCTAAGTCTTGCAATATGCGAGTAGACAGTTCCATTTCCTCAGGGAAACGAGCAACATTAAATTCATTGAGAATTGTATAAAAGACGCTGATGTCGTTAGCCGTGAGCTTATGATTCCTGTTCCTCAATAATGCAAAACCGTTGAAGTAATCTATCAAGGTGTAATTCATAATTCTGTCTCCTTATGCTGTTGTCAATGAACAAAAAAAGCCGACGACTATTTATAGTCATCAGCCTTTTATTACCGTTTATTAGTGGAAAGGGTTCAGTGGAAAGGGTTCAGGGGTCGGGGGTTAGGGGAAAGGGTTCAGGGGTCGGGGGTTAGGGGAAAGGGTTTTCTGACCACTTACCACTTATCTCTTACCTCTGACCACTTATCTCTTACCTCTGACCACTTATCTCTTACCTCTTAAGCTCTTAAAAAAATCGG
Source organism: Muribaculaceae bacterium (assembly GCA_017552595.1). Classification (GTDB taxonomy): domain Bacteria; phylum Bacteroidota; class Bacteroidia; order Bacteroidales; family Muribaculaceae; genus RUG14106. Next base: position 2,608 of record JAFZPB010000172.1, on the reverse strand, counting down.
GGTAGGAAATATTAACGCAATCTGAATCGTCGATTTCAACTCCCAAGCCTGCCGCGCCCGCTATCGCCAACGTCATTGCTATTCTATGGTCGCCGTAAGTCTTACAACTCCCATACGTGACAGCCGTGCCGCCCCTTATCCTAAGAGTGTCGCCGTCTGCTTCGCAGGCACCGCGCCTCAACTTGTTCAGCTCCATTATCGCCGTCAATCGATTGCTTTCTTTTACTCTCAACTCACCTGCGTCCCGGATTATCGTTTCGCCGTCGGCATATGCCGCCGCTACGCTCAGTATCGGTATCTCGTCGATTAATCGGGGTATCTGCTCGCCGCCGATTTCTATTCCCCTCAAATCAGCCGATTCTACCTCCATATCCGCTACAGGTTCGCCGCATTTCAAACGATCATTTACTATCCTTATTCGCGCTCCCATTTTTTCCATTACCTCAATTAGCCCCGTTCGCGTCGGATTTATCCCTACATTACGTATCAGCAATCGCGAACCTCGCACTATCGTCGCCAGTACTATCCAATATGCCGCGCTGCTTATGTCGCCCGGTATTTCTATTTCACCGGGCGTACTTAACTTGCTCGGCTTGACGATTATCTCTGTGCCCTCGCGTCTTATCGACGCTCCAAATACTTTCAACATCCTTTCGCTGTGGTCTCGCGACCTTATCAACTCTACTATCTTACTGCCGATAGATAAAGCGGGAAAGAGGATAGCAGATTTGATTTGAGCACTGGGCAAAGGCAGGTAATAGGTTATAGATTTTAGGTGAGAGTGGTGTATCGTTACAGGTAAGCGGTCGCCTTCGATTATCGCGCCCATTGATCGTAACGGATTTATTACCCTGTCTAACGGTCGCCTCTTTAAACTGTCGTCGCCCGTAAACGTCGCCCGTAATCCTTGACCCGCTACCAAGCCCATTAATAATCGCAACGTCGTTCCGCTGTTACCGCAATCCAATATCCCCGTCGCGTCTTGCAACTTGCCACTTATCCTTATTATTTCCCCGTCATCTTCGATTCGGGCTCCCAATTTCCGCAGACATTCCAACGTCGACATGCAATCCGCCGCTCGTAAATAATTCTTTATCACTGTCGGCTCTTCGCACAGACTCGCTATCATCGCCGCTCGATGACTTATCGATTTGTCCGCAGGTACTTCTATTTCCCCGACTATCGCGCCACTTTTCACTATTTCCATTCTTATTCTCCTTTTGACAGTTACTATCCTTAAAATTATAATTAGTATTTCAGAAGGAGGCAATACTATGAATGAAAAAAGACGTAACATAGCAATAATCGCGCATGTAGATCATGGCAAGACGACATTGGTCGACGGAATGTTGAGGCAAAGTCATATATTCCGCTCCAATGAGCAAGTAGCCGAAAGAGTTATGGACAGCGGCGAATTGGAACGCGAACGCGGCATTACTATCCTCTCGAAGAATACTGCTATTTGGTATAAGGGCGTTAAGATTAATATAGTCGATACTCCCGGTCATGCCGATTTCGGCGGCGAAGTGGAACGGGTATTGAATATGGTAGACGGCGCACTGTTGGTAGTCGATGCCTTTGAAGGTCCCATGCCTCAGACCAAATACGTCCTTCGTAAGGCTCTGGAGCATAAATTGAAAATCTTGGTCGTGATTAATAAGATAGACCGCCCCGAAGCGCGTTTGGAAGAAGTGTATGAGGAAGTATTGGAATTATTTATGGAACTGGACGCCGACGATGAACAATTAGATTTCCCCGTCATATACACGGCGGCTAAGGCGGGCATTGCCAAGCGCAATATCGATGACAACACCCGCAACTTAACCCCCTTACTCGATACCATTCTTAAAGAGTTGCCCGCGCCGGAAGGTGAACTTAACGCGCCTTTGCAAATGGTGGTTACAACCCTTGAGGCTGATGAATATGTCGGCAAAATTGCAATCGGAAGAATTCAACGCGGTCGCATAAAAAGCGGCGAAACCGTAGCTATAATCAGTGAACAAGGAATTAAACGCGCCAAAGTCAGCAAGGTTTTCAGTTACGAAGGTTTAAACCGCGTCGAGGCAGGCGAAGCCGAAATGGGCGAAATCGTCGCTTTAACTGGCTTGAGTGAAGTTTCAATAGGCGACACTGTAGCCGACGCGGAACAACCGGAGGCATTGCCGTCAATTCGCGTCGATGAACCTACGCTGAGTGTAACTATCGGAGTAAGTACTTCGCCTTTCGCCGGCACCGAAGGACAATACGTAACCAGTCGTCATCTGCGCGACAGGCTCTTTAAAGAAGCCAGAACCAATGTTGCACTGCGCGTTGAAGAAACTGATTCAGCCGATATTTTCAAAGTCAGCGGGCGCGGCGAACTTCATTTATCTATTCTGATTGAAACTATGCGCCGCGAAGGTTACGAAATGCAAATCGGCAAGCCCGAAGTCGTCTACAAGCTGATTGACGGAAAACGCTACGAGCCGATAGAAGATTTGACGGTCGAAGTATCCGCAGATTATATGGGCGTCGTAATGGAAAGCTTAGGGCGTCGCAAAGCCGAGCTGAAAAATATGCAACAGTTATCGGGCTATATGCGGCTGAATTTCTTGATACCTGCGCGGGG
>JAFZPB010000171.1 GCA_017552595.1 Muribaculaceae bacterium | reverse complement strand
TAGTTTCCCGTTCAGAATGCGGCGGCGTGTGCTGATTACGGCAGGTTTGTAGAATTCTGTCTCCATTGTGTCGAGAATGCGCGTCAGTTCGTCCATAAGTTCGGGATAGAACCGGCACATTCGGTAGGCGAGTTTCATGCTCACCGCCTGTATTGCCGAAAATTCGCCGACGTCGGTCATCTTTGCCATGCAGAAATCCAGGAAATCGGTGCGCAAATCGTCTTCGTCCATCTTCAGCCGTTCGATTATGTTGAGCGACAGTCGCCTTACCGACGGATTTTCGGTCTGCATGGCAAGGTCTATGAATTCGTGCAGAATGCCGTTTAATTGCGCCAGTTCGTCGTCGGTGGTCTTGGTTAGCGACCATAGCGCAATGCGGGCAACCCGATAGTCGGCATCGTGCATGAAACGCTGCGCAAATCCGCGGAAATCGCCCGACATTCTCACCTCGTTGTATATTGCCAGAGCCTCGCTTTCGCTGCCCGTAATTCTGAGTTGTTCGCTGGTTATTGTCATTGAATATTGGATTTTTCTGCAAAAATATGCAGAGCCGCGCACTCGTGCAAACTTTTGGGATATTCGGCGGCGTTTTGTGATGAATTGCGCGGTATTCATCGACGATATTTTGCCGATATGTATAATTATTGTAACTTTGCCGTCCGAGAAAATTAGTACCGTTTTTTTGATAAACATAGAGAGATAAATGAAAGAACCATTAAGTCATATTTTGAAAGAATCTACGAGATACAGCCTTGCAGTACTATTCATACTTGGGGTGTTGCAGCCGTTTGGCATAGACCAAATGGAACATCGTTTGGCATACCTGTTTGGCGTAGCCGTGATGGAGTTTTTTATTAAGATTGTTATTCTTACGGCTGCCAGCCCCATCCGCAACAAGAAAGTGCAGCTGCCTGTCCGATACACGGTTCATCTGCTGCTGTTCTCGGCAATGCTGCTCACGTTCAACTCATACTTCTACGCAGGCAATCTTACGGAGTTCTGGACAGGCAAATGGTCGGGCGGCGACCCCGACAAACTCGACCTTACGCTTTACTTCGAGGCCTGCAAATGGGTGCTTTTGGTTAGCTTGATTATCGCCATCTACGACATATATCGAATGCGAAATAACCGCCTTCGTCTTGAACTCGAAGAGGTGAGAGCCATCAACGCCCTGCTCGAGCAGCGCGCCAGCCAAGACGAGCCGGAGGACGATGAGCCTGCTTCGGTCTCTTCGGAAGAAGATTATGACGAGGTTGCCGAAAATTCGGTTTGCGCTATTAAGGGTAATGCTGTGAACGATTTGTTCGAGCTATCGCCAAAGGAGATTCTGTATATCGAATCGCTCTCTAACTATGCCGATATCTGGTATTTGCACGAGGGCGAGAGACTTCATCACATCATCCGCACAACCATGAAGCAGTTGCGCGAGCAGCTGGCTGAGGTTGACTATCTTATTTCGTGCCATCGTGCCTATATCATCAACATAAACTATGCCGTTTCGCTTACGTCGCGAACATCGGGCAACTATCAACTGCAAATGCTTGGAACAGACAAACTTATTCCTGTTTCGCGCGCCAATACCGTAGAGATAAAAAAGGTTTTGCAGAAGTAGAAACAACACAAATTCGGAATAT
>JAFZPB010000170.1 GCA_017552595.1 Muribaculaceae bacterium | reverse complement strand
GTGGTTCCTTTGCTACAATCAGAACGACTTGCCAGATGGTATGCGCGCTTTGAACGTATCGAAGGATTGGTCGGTTGAGCCTTGTCAAACTTGTTTGGGCGGATCAATCGAATCTTGGCGTCAGATGACGAAGTATTTGCAAGTATCGCCATTCGCGACACAAGCACCGGCAACGTTCAAGGAAAATCCGGAAATGTTTGACATCGGAACGTTGGCTTACACAAACACGATGAATTACGGATTGAACGTTGAAATAACCGTTGGATGCGATCTGACGGATTTCATCATTTCGCAAAGACTTCTGTTCGCCAATGTTATCCAGAAGCAAGTCGCGGCAACCGTCTTGCGAACAATCGCGATGAATCCGAATGTCCGCGTCAACCGCAATCAAGTCAACGTAACGCGCGATGATCTTCTGTATGAACTCGATGGCGTTTCTACGGGAAGGCCATCCGGGTTGGGATATGAGTTAAAACAAGCATACAAGGCTTTGTCGCTCGATGTCCGTAATCTGGATCGCATCTGTCTTCAATGTAACAATCACGGCGTAAAATACCGCACCGTATAATGGGAATCTTGAACAATCTTTTGGAAAAAGTCAAGGGCGTTGAAGCCGGACTTACGACGGGCGAAGCCATCGGCGACGTCTTGTTGTATTACGGCGATGACATAATGTCTTTACAAATCCATCAGTTATTCGAAGGCAAGGCATCCAACGGCGAAGACATCCGTCCTTACTATTCCGAAGACTTGAAGCCGGGCGGATATTTCCGGTCGAAAGAAACGGCCAAGAATTATTCCGCGTGGAAAGAGATTATTCCCTATCCATATCAAGTTGACCGCAACCCGGACGCGCCGAACTTGTATATCAACGGCCGATTCCATTCGGAATTGACTGTTGAATTCGGTTCAACGACCGTCGGGGTTGTCCCGGCAACATCATACGCGCAACAGATTGTTGCCAAATACGGCATTTCGACATTCGGTCTTACACCTTGGAATTGGAATGTCATCTGGCGCGAAAGGGGCGCATTTCAACAACTTTTGAACAATATTCAAAGCAAATTGTATGGCAACTAACAATGTTCCCGTCATTCCCGATGCCGTAATGATTGATGCGGTCTTGGCGCAGATTCAACAAGGATTGGTTGACAATCAGAATTGGCTGAATGTAGCCTTTGGCCGTTGTCAAATACTGCAAAAGATGGTTAACGGAAAGAAAATTATCAGTCCGAATGTCTATTGAGGCGGATGGAACGGACACGGCAAAAACGATTATATCGAGGTTTCCCCGGATTCCAAGATCGGGAATTTCTCTTTTTTCGAAATCGAGGAACCGCAAACGATTGATCCGGGGCCTTGGGCGCGAACAATCAAGGCCCCGTTCGGTCTGGTCTTCTGGTTTGACTTACGCAAGGTTTACGGGGAGCCGACAAACCGCAATACGGAGTATTTGAAAGCGCAAATTCTGGATGTCGTAAACGGACGTTCGGGTTGGCACTTAAAACACGGCCGTATCTTTGTGAACCGTTGTTGGGAAAGGGCCGAAAACATTTATCGCGGATACAACTTATCCGAAATTGACAATCAATATTTAATGCACCCATACGCCGGATTTCGATTCGACGGGGTTCTTGACTTTGACGAATTATGCTTCAACGAATTATCAATTGGTTCATCCGGACAATAGGAACTGACAGATTGCTTCATTTCCTTGTATGCGCGGTTATTGTGTTCACTTTTGCACAATTCGCGCCGATTTGGGTTGGAATTCTGGTGGCGGCGATCCTTGGTATTGCAAAAGAGGTTTACGATGCAGAATTTGGCGGCGGAGCCGATTTGATTGATCTGATTGCCGATGTCGTCGGAATCTTATACGCAACCATCTGTTGTATCTTATGATTCAATTTGCCTGGAATATTATTGCGGTTGCGTTGTTGGCCGCATTTGTGCTTTCGCTTCTGAACAAATGGCGGATTCTGGAATGGTTGCAAATCCATTCCCCGAACGAATTTTTGCACAAATTGTTTATGTGCAAATTCTGTTGTTCTTGGTGGGTTGGCGTTATTCTTTCCGCAATTTGGGCGGTTGCTTCCGGTCAATATGAATTATTTGCGATTCCGTTTTTCTCGACGGTTATAACAAAAGAACTATGGTAACGGCGAAGATTGGGAAACATACGGTTGAATATTACGATGCGATTGACGCGCTTCCGATAACCAGATTCCATCGCTATCAAAAAGCGATGTTGATTGATGCCGGAATCGGGGCGGATATGGCCGCATTTGACCAAAGGATTGAACGTACACGCCGTTTCCTTATGACCGGGAAGAATGACAAGGCGCAAATCGAATTGGAAAATATG
>JAFZPB010000169.1 GCA_017552595.1 Muribaculaceae bacterium | reverse complement strand
GGCGTTTACCACAGCCTCATCGTCAAATCCATCGACGTCGACGAAAGTCTGCGGATGTTCAACGGTGTCAAATTCCGCCAAATCATCAGCCAATATAAACAGCACACCAAGAATTTCCAAGAACTTAGCAAACAGGAACTCTACAGCAAACTCGCTTCACGGGTGCCTACATCGTCGGCAGCACCTGCCGGCGGTACGGAAATCAGCATCCTCAAACGGAACATCGCCAGCGGCGGTCGCGGCAATTCCATTCGCTCGATTATCGACAGCATCCCGACGCTTTTCCCGCGACTTTGCCCCTGTATGCTCATGAGCCCTATTTCGGTGGCGCAATACATCGACATCACATCAGAGAAATTCGACTTGGTAATTTTCGACGAAGCATCGCAGATTCCCACGAGCGAAGCCGTCGGCGCTATCGCCCGAGGCAATGCCCTTATCGTCGTGGGCGACAGCAAGCAGATGCCCCCCACCAACTTCTTCACCACGTCGAACGTCGATGAGGAAGAAGCCGACATCGACGACATGGAGAGCATCCTCGACGACTGCATCACCCTCTCGCTCTGCGAACACCAACTCAAATGGCACTACCGCAGCAAGCACGAAAGCCTCATCGCTTTCAGCAACTCGCAATACTACGGCAACCAACTCTTTACATTCCCATCGACCGACGACCGTGTGGCGAAAGTACGCCTCGTGCCCATCGACGGCGTTTACGACAAGGGACACACCCGCAGCAACCGCGACGAGTCGAAGGCTATCGTCAAGGAAATCCTACGCCGCCTTGAGGACCCCGAACTTCGCAAACTCAGCATCGGCGTGGTGGCGTTCTCCAAAGTGCAGGGCGACCTCATCGAAGACGACCTTACCGATGAACTCGACCGCCGCCCCGACCTGAAAGACATCGCATACAACGACAACGAGCCGATTTTCATCAAAAACCTCGAAAACGTGCAGGGCGACGAGCGCGACGTCATTCTCTTCTCCGTCGGCTATGGCGCCGACAAGTACGGTAAGGTTTCAATGAATTTCGGACCGCTTAACAACGCCGGCGGCGAACGGCGCCTCAACGTGGCTGTGTCGCGCGCTCGCTACGAAATGATTGTCTATTCCACTCTCCGCGCAAGCCAAATCGACCTCAAACGTTCGCAGGCGAAAGGCGTCGTCGGACTCAAATGTTTCCTCGAATATGCCGAAACGGGCAAACTGCCAGCCGTTTCCGACATCACCGCCACTACCGACAAAAATGTCATCATCGACCAAATTTGCAACGTCCTGAAGCAGCACGGCTACATCGCCACGCCCAATGTCGGACGCTCCAATTTCAAAGTCGATATCGCCGTTTCGACACCCGACAATCCCGACCGTTACATTCTCGGACTGCTCTGCGACGGTAAAACCTACCGCGACACCAAGACCACCCGCGACCGCGAAATTGTCCAACCCGGCGTGCTCGAATCGCTTAAATGGCGAATTATGCGCGTCTATTCGGTGGATTTCTACCAAGACCGCGACCGTTTTATTGAACAGGTGCTTGCCGAACTCGAAGCGGCGAAAAACGGAGTGAAAACCGAGCCGGCACCCGCCGAAGATGCCGACAAATTCGTCTTCGACATCGAAAAAGTCAAAAGCGCCACACCTGCCGAGACTGTCGTTCCAAACCGTCATTGCCTGCCATACGTCGAATCCAACGCCAAAGTCAGGAAAATTGACAGCCGCGAATTCGACCCGCTCAGCATGGCAAACCAAAAAATCATCTACGACATTGTCACCGCCGAGCAACCAATCACTTTCGAATACCTCTGCCGACGCATGGCAAAAGTAATCGGTTTCTCCCGCGCGGGCTCGAATGTCCAATCCTCAGTGTCGATGTTCGTCAACAGGCTTTACCGTGAGCCGTTTGCCCGCGACATCGAAGCCACCTACTGGTTTGCCCGCGAAAATTCGGTCAACTACTCGTCGTATCGCTCCCCTTCCGAACGAAACATCGCGGATATCCCCCTCGTCGAACTCGCCAACGTGGTCAAAGAAGTGCTCGAAGAGGAGTTTTCCGTCAACCGTGAAAACCTTCCCACCATCGTAGCCCGCAAACTCGGATTCGCATCAACAGGAGCGAAAATCAACGAAAGAGTTCTTCTTGCCGTGGATTTGATGGCAAAGAGATCAATAGTCACAATAACAGATAATTACGTAAAATTAACCGAAGCATAGTCATGAAACGAATCATCACAGCATTAGTTATCGCGGCATTTGCAGTCGCATCAATGCAGGCCGCGCCGAAGAAGGTCTCCGGCACGTCAAAATCCTATTTCGAAGTGACAACGCCCGATGGCGGGTTTTTCCATGTCGACATCAAATACGCAGTAGCGTTCTTCGAGAAAAAGACCTCACCCACAGGCGGAAGCATCCTTTTCTGCAACAAAAAAATAAAAACGGTAAAAAACTCCGACAACGCGCCCGACTGCAAATGGTTGTCGTTCACCTTCGACAAAACGAACTATAACGCGACCGTGACGACAATCGAAGACGACACGGAGTATTTTGTCCACATTTTGGATTTCGCCACATCGCTCGACGAAGCCGCTCTTTGCCGCGACTACGTAGCCCTTAAAATAACGATGAAAGTCAACAAAAACCGCACCTACTGCATCATCAACATCGACGGCAAAGCCCCCGACGGCACGCAATACAAAGTGCATTACACGGGCAGCCCCGCCAAAGTCGCCTACTACATCCCCACATGGGGTCCCGACTTCAACTACCGCTAAGTTAATGCATAATGCATAATCGGGATGCTCTTAGTTTTTCCCGCATGTCAGTGTACTACGAGATGCCGTCTCGTACAAATTCTCACTTATCATTCCTAATTGATTACCACTCCTCATACTTAGAGATATTATCGCGAAGCCCAACCCGCGAAGCGGCTCGGCAAAGTTTTAAAGCTTACGTCGCTTGAAAAGCGGTGCACAATGCAAAAGGCATCAAAACCTTTGCCAATTATGCATAATTCACTATGAATTTTGCATTATTACAATTTTTTCTTAACTTTGCAAGTGGAGATTGGAAGAGTCCTATCAAGCCCATTATTAGGCTTATCTCCAAAAGACATATTTAACAAAACGGAAGCGTTTTGTTCGTTGACTTTACTTGAAAAATCGGCAAATTTTTTCCACGAGTCACGGACAGCATAACGCTCCTTGCTTGCTTATATCCGCCCCCGCGCAAGGGGGTCGATATATCGGCAGAGCGTAGGGGTGGGCTGTTTATTGTGGAAAAGGTCTCTGCCGAGCCTTCAAGTAGATAAACAGACAAAATCCCTACGCTTCCTTTATCTATAATCGCCGCTGTTGGGGATAAGTGGCAAAAAATTGTTTAGCCCATGAGCAAAAACGAAATCTTCACGTCTCGGAATACTATCAGACGACTCTTTGTTCCCTTTATTTTGGCAATTTTCCTGCCGTCAATCCTTTCAGCCCATGATTTCGAAATGGACGGCATCTACTACATCAAAAATTCAGATGGCAATTCCGTATCAGTATCTTACCGTGGAACCGACAGTTGGGAGTATCCCGACGAATATACGGGTGCCGTCACGATTCCCCCATCGGTAACATACTCTGGAAAGACTTATTCTGTCACTGCGATTGGCGACAACGCTTTCTCTGGCTGCAGCAGCTTAACATCAATTAAAATTCCAAACTCCGTTACTGAAATTGGGCATTATGCTTTCGAGGATTGCAGCGGATTGACATCGGTGACAATCCCCAACTCAGTCTCTTCCATTGGAGGTGGTGCTTTCTACAATACGCCATGGTACAATAGTCAGCCAGATGGGCTTGTCTATGCTGGACTGGTGGCATATAAATACAAAGGCTCTATGCAAAGTGGCACAAGCATTGTAATTAAAGACGGGACGTTAAGCGTCACTGGCTCGTGTTTCCGTGGCTGTAACGGCTTGACATCGGTGACGATTCCCAACTCCGTCACTTCGATTGGCGGCTATGCTTTCGAGGAATGCGGCGACTTGACATCCGTGACAATCCCCAACTCCGTCACAACCATCAACAGCGGAACTTTCCAGGACTGCAGCGGATTGACATCGGTAACAATCCCCAATTCCGTCACGACCATCGGCGAAGACGCTTTCTACGACTGCATAGGATTGACTTCTATCACCATTCCAAGCTCCGTTACATCCATTGAATATGAGGCCTTCTACAACTGCAACGGCTTGCAGTCCATCGTTGTTGAATCGGGAAATACAACATATGACTCTCGAGACAACTGCAACGCTATTATTAAATCGAGTAGTAATATGTTGATATTGGGTTGTAATAACACTGTAATTCCTAACTCCATCACTTCCATTGAAAATGAGGCCTTCTACGGTTGCAGCGGATTGACATCGGTGACAATCCCCAACTCCGTCACAACCATTGGCTACGACGCTTTTGGGGGTTGCAGCGGATTGACATCCGTGGCAATCCCAAACTCCGTCACTGCGATTAACGGAGGTACTTTCGGAGGTTGCAGCGGTTTGACATCGGTGACAATCCCCAATTCCGTCACGACCATTGGCAACAACGCTTTTCGGGGTTGCAGCGGACTGACTTCTGTGACATTTCCCAACTCCGTCTCTTCCATTGGCTATGGTGCTTTCTTAGAATGCGACGGTTTGACCGACGTGTGGAATTATTCCCATACGCCCCAAGCCATTGATGACTACATATTCTCGGTATATAACAAGCTCCATGTGCCAAAGTCGGCTGTCGGTGCATATACTGCTGCCGATGAGTGGAAGAAATTCGAAGTAATCGGCTTCGACCCATACGGCGAAACTCTTACTTTTGACAAAGACGCTCCGACGCACGATGCCGTAGTTATAGGTTTCGACAATTCTACACCTGACGTTATTATCCCCGAAACCATCACTGTTGATGGCGTTGAATACGAAGTGACCGGTGTGGCCGACGAAGCATTCCGTAACTGCGACAATCTCAAGAGCGTTGAAATCCCAGCAACCGTCAGAGAGGTCGGCGAATCGGCGTTCCGAGGATGTTCTTCTCTTGAACGAGTCGTGCTTCCCGATTTGAGCGCTCCTGCCGCCACACTCAAGCATCTGAGCACAAAAGCGGCAAGTACGAATCTGCTGATAATCGGTGATTATGCGTTTGCCGACTGTTCTACGTTGAAAGAAGTCCGCAACAATAGCCTTGCGCCGCAAGCGGTAAACGAGACCGTTTTCTCGGGTGTTGACGTGTCGAATTGCAAACTATATGTGCCCGAGCAAAGCATGAACTTGTATAAAGAAGCCGCCATTTGGAAAGACTTCATTATTGAGGGCTTTGTAGGCGTTGAGGACATCTTCATCGACAGACTGTCAATTGAAAAGACTGTGGTAGGCTACTACGACCTCCGCGGCATCCGCCACGACGAACCCGTTCGCGGTCAAATCAACATCGTCCTCTTCTCCGATGGCACTGCGAAGAAAGTTATCGTTAAGTAATTTTCTCACACTAGAAGACACGAAGTCACAAAGAGTTAGATAATTGGAGATGCTCGGCAAAATGCCGGGCATCTCTCTTTTTGACCTCTAAGTTTAATCAATGCATAATGCGTAGTGCATAATGCAGAATTGGTTAAATCCTAAATAATTAACCATTGTCAGTGTTGTCCTCCGTTGTCCTTTGTTGTTTACCTTATTTCGCACCGTCGCGAAGCCAACTCCTCAACTCCCCATGCTCCTTAGAGATTTTTCGCTCCGATTGCATTTTTATTCATGTTGATTGCATAATCGTGCCAAACGATAAGGCCTATGGATTTTGGCACGATTGACCCAAAATCCCGCTCTCACGCCTTGTAGCCCATAATTTGCCGTGCCACAACCGTGCCAAAGCCGTGCCATGACCGCCTTACCTGAAGCAGTCAACCCCCGCCAGGCATTAGCCTGAAATTAATTGTATATTTGTGATAATTCACGTTAGATTAAAAAATAAATATTGGATGACTGTGTGAATTTGTTTCAATTTGTTTAATTTCCAGCCGAGGCTGCCTATTAATGTTGTTTGGATTGTTTTTGTTGTATTCAATTAAATTTGGTTTTTCGCTCTTTATACTTTATTCCGAATAGAAGCGAATCATGCGCTCGAGGGCGAGGCGACAGGCGGGACAGAAACCGGTCTCGCCGTTGCTTCGCATTCGGCACTGGTCGGCGGAACGATACAATCCTTTCGACGAGTATGCCGCACCCTCGACAAGCCCTGCCCCATACTTCTCAGCCTCAGCCGCCGGTGTCGGGATAGGCGCATCGGCGGGGATAAGGCTCTCCCACTTTCCGTGGAAATCCACTCGTGTGGTCACATTCAGTTCCCATGGCTCGATGTCAAGGGGATAGGTGTCGGTCATGACGTCTTTATCGTAGTAATATTCGTCGGCAAGGCCGCCGAAACTATGACCGAATTCGTGAGTGACGACGGGCCAGAATTTTGGATTGCGTGCGGTTGTCAGCGTATAGGAATTATATATGCCACCACCGCCGTATTCTTCGGTATTCGCCAAAATAATAATATGTTCGTAGGGAATACCCGAGAGAACGTCGTGGATTGATTTGACGTCGCGGGTGGTCAGATAGCGGTTGGAATAGAATGTGGAAAAGTGCGACGAGAACGCCGTCTTTTTCCAATCGCCGAATCGGGGCACCGACACGCCGCTGTCGGCCGACGGCGAAGCGACTGCGATGAAATTAAATCGGTCGGCCATTGATTTGAACGGCTCGTGGCTCAATATGCTCGCAACCGCCGTGCGCGCATGGACATAGAACGAGTCCATTTCCTCTTTCGTGTAGCCCTCGGCGAGGATTGCCACGTCAATTTTCGTTTTCGGGTCGCCGGAATAGTGGATATATTTCGTCGGAATGGAATAGTCGGTGGTGCGGTGGGCGATAAGGATATCGGCAGGGTTGACGACGTGCGATGCCTTAGCCGTCACTTCCCGACGCGTATTCGACAACTCGATGTTGACGATGGCCGTGCGCTTCGGCATCGGCAAAAGAAAAGTGTTCTCGAAAGAGCGCGGAGTGGTAACGGCCTCCTCTTGGGTGAGCCATTCGCTGAACAGCGACGAGAACGACATGCGGTAGATGGTCTTGTGCGTCAGCGAGTCGAGCATCTCGATGCGCCCGTTACCTTGCAGCAGAAGGCTGTCGAGATTCGACCGACGGCCATACCATCCTTCGGTTCGCGACAGGCCATCGACACTAATCGTATGGCTTGTTAAAGTTCCTGAAAAGGCATAATCGACGCGCAAAGTGCGGTCGGTGAAATATTCGTCGAAATCCACTTCGGCCAAAGCGGGCAAAACCGCCAAAGCGGCCGTCAAAATGAGAACTATCTTTTTCATAAAAACTCTTTTTCAACCCCAAAATTACTCAATTTTCTTCAAAAAACCGTAACTTTGTGTTTAGATAATAACTCGCAATGAAAACAATCTTCAGATTTGCAGCACTCATAATGCTAATAGCCGCCTCGGTTGCCGTGGCAGGCTGTTCCGACAAGAAATCCGACCGCCCTGTCGTCACGGTCAGCATCGAGCCGCAACGATTTCTCCTTGAGCGCATTGCCGGCGACAAAGTTGACTGCGCAAGCCTTCTGTCCGCAGGAGCCAACCCCGAAACTTTCGAGCCCACGATGGCCAACCTTATGCGCATTGAAAAGTCGGCGGCATATTTCCAAATCGGCAACACCGGTTTCGAGCAGTCCGTAGTCGAGAAAGTGAAAGCCAACAACCCCGACCTCAAAATAATCGACACTTCAGCTCGTGTGGAACTCCTTCGCGGCACTCATCACCACCCTCACAACGATGCCGACGATGATGACCACGACGGCGACCATGAAGCCGACGAAATCGACCCGCACATCTGGTCGTCGGCGAAAAAT
>JAFZPB010000168.1 GCA_017552595.1 Muribaculaceae bacterium | reverse complement strand
TTCATTACCGACCTTAACCGTCTGTCGAATCAAGGCGCAGAATCGTTCATTGTCGATTTGCGAGGCAACGGCGGCGGCTTGCTCGATATGGCAATTCTGATGATAAACGAATTTCTGTCGCCTGGTAGCGCAATCGTCAGCACTCGCGGCCGCACGGAAAATTCGATGACCATTGCCGACGGCACGGGCAGTTTCCAATTTACTCCTTTGGCAGTGCTTATCGACGAGTTTTCGGCATCGGCGTCGGAGATTTTTGCCGGCGCTATTCAGGACAACGACCGAGGTATGATTATCGGACGCCGTTCGTTCGGCAAAGGGCTGGTGCAGCGTCAGACAATCCTCTCCGACAGTTCGGCGATTCGTCTTACAGTCGCCCGCTACTACACTCCTTCGGGGCGTTGCATTCAAAAGAAATTTGTCCCTGGTCGCGCTGAAGATTACGACATCGAGGTCTATAAACGATTCTATGAGGGTGAATCCTTCGCAATCGACAGCACCAAAATCGATAAAAACGAGGCATTTACGACCGTTGGCGGTAGAGTGGTCTATGGCGGCGGAGGCATTCTCCCCGACATCTTCGTGCCTGCCGACACTGCCGATGTCACCCGCTATTATATCGACGTTGTCAATGCCGGTCTTATGCAGAAATTCGCCTTCGATTTCTGCGACATGAACCGCGCCCAACTCTCGAAGTTTAAGGCTCTTCCCGATTTGCTCCGCCATCTGCCTTCCGATAGCGACTTGCTTCAGGCTTTCGTCAACTATGCCGGACAGCGTGGCGTGAATCCGCGGTGGTATTACATCAACCGTTCATCGAGATTGATTATCAATCAGTTGAGGGCTATTATCGCTCGCGACCTGCTCGGCTCGGCCGCATATTATCAAGTGGCTAACGAGTTGGACAAGATGGTGATGCGAGCGGTCGATGAACTCAAGCAGAAAAAATAATCCCGCCGTGACAAAGGGAGAATTACGCAAACGCGTGAGGGCGGAAATCGCTCAAATCGGCGCAGACGACCGAGTCCGCGCCGCAGCGACTGTCGCTGATAAAATCGAGTCGATGCCCGCATTTCAATCTGCCCGAAACATCATGCTTTATTCATCGCTTTCCGACGAACTTTCCACCGACGAGATGATTCGTCGTTGGTCTGCCAACCATCGTATTTTTCTGCCCAAAGTTGTCGGTGACGAGATAGTTGTCGCCGAGTACGAGGCGACGGCAATGCGCCGAGGAAAGTTCGGAATTATGGAACCTAACAGTGCCGACAAAGTAGACCCGTCGGTTTTGGATATGGTTGTCGTGCCCGGGAGGGCATTCGATTTGTCGGGTAGAAGAGTGGGGCGTGGCGGAGGATATTACGACCGCTTTCTGAAGCGATTACTCCCCGATGCCGTTACGGTGGGCATCGGTTTTCAATGTCAGATTTTCGAGGATTTGAGCGCAGTCATAGAGCCCCACGATATTATCCTCGACGAAGTGGTGTGGGGGTAAGGAGTAAAGGTTAAAGAGTAAAGTTTATAGTTGAAAGATTAAAGAGGATTCTATAGAAAAGTATTCCTCATTGTGACAACTTTCCGCTCTCAATATAGGAGTAGTATCCGCGGTTTGCCGCCACGATGATGTGGTCGATAAAACGGATATTTAGGACTTTTGCGCCTTCAGCAACGCGTCGCGTCAAGTCGTCGTCATCGTTGCTTGGCATCATATTGCCAGATGGATGGTTGTGGACAAGCACCATGCCTGTCGCGTTGTTCTCGAGTGCGGCTTTGAACAATACACGAGGGTCGACGATGGTTTTTGTAATTCCGCCCGACGACAGCCGTTGTTTCGCGATGACACGGTTGCTTTGTGAAAGGAAGATTGCCCACATTTCTTCGTGGTTGAGATTTTCAAGCAGTCGGCGCATAATTCCGTAGGCGTCGAGAGGCGACTTGATGACCGGGTCCTCCACCCACTGCTCGTCGCGGCAACGACATCCCAATTCGATTGCGGCGGCGAGGGTTATGGCTTTTGCCGGACCGATGCCTTTGATGGCTGTGAGTTCTTTAATCGACTTTCGTGCGATGTTGGCAAGCCGGTTGTCGTTTTCCTGAAGTATGTGTTGGCTGAGCGAAATCACCGACATCCCGCGATAGCCGCTGCCGAAAAGCAGGGCAAGGAGTTCGGCGTTAGTCAGACTTCCGATGCCAAGTTTTATGGCTTTTTCACGGGGACGGTCGTCACTGTCAAGGTCGGCAATCATAAAACCGCTCGAGGACTCTTGCCTGCTGCTATAATCTTCTGCCATAGCTATTTGCCTTTACGAATTTGAATCTCTTCTTCAATGTTGCGGCCACGCCTTAAAATGATTTTTGTGAAGAACGCTTTGATGAATCCGCATCCGTAGCAGCCCAATTGGATTATGCTTGCCGGCACGGCTTTCAATGCCACGACAAACGAGCGTGTCGAAATCCATGCCGTCACGAAAATGGCCACCAAATATGCCGCAAGCGGAAGTATCCACAACCACGAATGGAAGATGGCGAGGACGATGAGCGCCAACGAACCGATGACGAAAGCCGCCGGCAAAAGGTGGACGACTTTCAGCGAGTCGGGATAGAGGAGTTTGAGCGTTATACGCGACATGCCGAACACATAGACTTGGCGGGCGAACTTGCGGAAATCGACGCGGCGTTTATGATAAACGAAGGCGTCGCGGATTAGGCCGATAGAAAATCCCGCTTGACGGATACGCGTTGACATGTCAATGTCCTCAGAGAACATTTCGCGGAAACCGCCGACAGTCTGCCACACTTTGCGTGAGAATCCCATGTTGAACGTGCGGGGGGTGAACTTTTCGAGTTGAACTTTCCCGCCGCGGATGCCGCCAGTCGTTAGGAACGAGGTCATGGAATAGTTGATGGCCTTTTGTGTGTCGGAGAAAGACTCATGGGCTGCATCGGGTCCGCCGAAACAGTCGAGCGGCTGCTCGTCGAGGCGATCCGATAGGGTGGCGAAATATTCGGGGGGAATTACGCAGTCAGAGTCAAACAAGATGAAATAGTCGCCAGAGGCACGTTCCATTCCATAGTTGCGGGCTATCGACCGACCTTCGTTCTCTTTGAAAAAATATTTCACGTCAAGGCTGTCCGAATAGCGTTCGACAGTGGTTTTGCATGGGTCGGTCGAACCGTCCTCGACGATTATCACCTCAAAATTCTTTGCCGTTTGGGCGGCGAGACTTTTCAGGAGATCATCGACTTCGTCAATGCGGTTGTAAACGGGGATGATTATCGAAAATCGTGGCATGATACAAATGTTTAGTCACAGCGGTAATACTTGGATTATTCCGCAGTTTCACAAAATTAAGCAATTTTCCCGAAAAAACGAGCGTCTATTACTCGAAATCTTGCAACATACTAAGATTTATGATTTATATGATTTACAAAGAAGATGCCCGACGAATCCGCCGAGCATCCTTTATAAACTTTAAACTGTCCTCTGTAAACTTTATCTCGCCAATCTCTTCGAGGTGGCGATTTGGCCGTTGTCGTAGAGACGGACTTCGATGTAGAAGCCGGTCGAAGGCGCTTCGTTCAGCCGCACGCCATTGAGGTCGTAGTACTGAACTTCCTTGAGATTGACATCGCCCTTGACGTTGTCAACGCCGGTGATTACCGGGTTGTCGCTTGCGGGGATGTAGTCGGTGTAGCCTGTCGCGGAAACGTTGCCTGTAGTGGGCGTCACAGGCGTTCCTTCAACGGTCACGCTGTCGCTGCCGCCATAGACGGCGCTGATGCGATATACCCATGAGGCGGGATTCTCCTTCGTTGGGTCGGTTACCGACGTGGGATGATAAGCCGACGTGACATCTACTGCCCAGTAGTACATGAACGAGATGTCGCCCCCGGTGCCTGGGATTTGGTTGGACGTGAAGCGGTAGTTGCCTTTGAAACGCCCTGCGCCGATTCCCTGCCCGATGGGATAGGTCGTTGGAGCCTCAATAGTATCGCCGTAACATAGGTTGTTGATGGTACGGTCAACCACATTAGTCCAAGTCGAACCGCCGTCTTTCGACACCTGCAGTTGGTAGTAACTTACGGGAATCGAGGTGGACGGGTTATACAGCGGGTCGTCGTCGAGGGTTATTTCCACGCGATAGACATCGAAGTAGTAGCGGTGGCTTTCGCCTGTCCGTTCCCACCATACGTCGTGGGCCTGATGCGGCTCGCAGTAGGTCGCTGCCGATATCGACGGCGAATAGGTCTCGTAAGTGTAGCCCGAGAACGACTTCGTCGTTTGGCTCGACTGTGCTGTGGCCGATGTCGGTTGATAGACGTAGCAGGCGGTAACGCACACATTGGTCTGCTGACCTACTTTTAGGTCGTATGCCTTGAGCGACACGGTGTTGGCGGCTCCCGCTCCCGATTTAGCGTCGAATGAAACGGAAAGGAAATCCGCTCCGCCTTCGGTCTTCGCATAGCCGCTGCCGCTATAGACGGTCACGACATAATGGTCGAGGTAGTAGTCGGAGAATGTCGTGGGATATGCGGGGAACGTCGTGCCGTCGGAAGTGTTCGGACGGTCGAAGGTGATAGTCGCGTCGATTCGTGCGAGGTCGCGGTCGGGATTGTTGGTAGAAGTGCCGATAACGGGCGAGTACGTCACGTTGATGCTTGACGCGGCCACAGGCTGCGACTGGGGAGTGATGGTGATAGTCTCCGAAGCCACGTCGGAGTTCACACAGTTGTTTCGAACAGCAATCGCCTTTACAGTGGTGGTTTTACTGATGGTGAAAGCACTTGAGTAGACCGTCGATGATGTCGTGGGTGTCGAACCGTCGGTGGTGTAGTAGATTGTTGCACCGGCATCGGCGCACGAAATAGTCACGCTTTGGGCTTTTGCATAAGTGCCAGTAGAGGGCGAAATCGATGGTGTGGGGCATTTAACCGTGTATGAAGCCTCGGCGATTGAAGAATCCGTTTTGTCGGTCTGTGTCGCGTAGGCTTTAAGTGTTGTAGCCTCAGTGATGGTCACAGTTGCGGTATTGCTCGAAGCGGTGGTGTATGTCGAACCGCCGTCGGTGGAGTAGTGAAGCGTCGAACCTGACGGGGCGGTGATAGTCACACTGCCTGAAGTCGTGAATTGCTCGCCAGTCGCGGGCGAGAATGTCGGCGCATCAAGTGTGGCGTTGATGGTATAAGTCAGCGTAAGTATATCGCTGGGGTCAGCAACGGCACTTCTTTCACACGCTTTGATGGTTACAGAAGAAGTAAGACTTATTCCACTCCCCGATTGTGGGGTTGCTGTAGAAGATGTGCGCGGGTCTGAACCGTCGGTAGTATAGTAAATTTGACCGTTTAGAGAAGAGTTGCGGTCGATATATATTTGTTGGTGTGTGGTGTAAGTGCCTGGTTGGGGTGATGAACTGGATAATGAAGGCAATGCGCATTTAAAATGGTAAGTGCCAGCGGTAGCGACATCGCTAGTGACATAGTTGTTTTTAACTGCTATGGCTTTGAGCGTTTTGCCATTTCCAGGAATTGTTATAGAGCCGCCATTAGACACATAAGAGGAGGATGTTGTTGGAGTAGTGCCGTCAAGAGTGTAGTAAATAGTGGCTCCTGTAGTGGCAGAGGTTGCGGTTACATACAAGGTCGTTGATTGGTTTGATGCACTACTAGGACTAAACGATGGTGTTGCGCACTTAAAGGTGTATGTGGGAGATGTTGTCGCATTTCCGGCAACATAACCGCTACTAAGGGCAAAAGCCTTGATTTGACGAGTTCCGGTAGAACTTGCTCCATCGTTGAGAGTCACGGTGCCACCCGAAGAAACCGATAACGACGATGTGGTAGGTGTCGTGCCGTCGAGAGTGTAATAAATCGTGCCGCCCGAAGCACTTGTCAGCGTTATATTCGTGGCGTTATTGTACGTTTGTGCCGATGACGGGCTATAAGTAACATCGGCAGAGCGAACAGAGTATGAGGCTGAAACGTATCCACTGTCCCAATAACCACTTTTCTGTGCATAGACATCAGTCAAAGACGTGTTAGACGATACGGCCACAGTAACTGGCGATGTGCCGTGCTTTTGAGTTCCATTCTGTTTATAGTATATAGTTGACCCCGACGGTCCGGTAATAGTCACATTCGTCGTGCCGTAGTTAAACGTCGAGCCTGAAGCGGGGCTAAATGTAGGATTGGCAAGAACTTCATATGCAGTTAGGGTGTAATGAGCAAATCCACCAGTGGCATTTGCGTCACCAGGACGCCAATCTACGTAGAAATCAACTTGGTCGGTGCTTTTAATTGCATTAACAGTGAAATATGGAGGATAAGAGCCGTTGTAAATTGTAAAGTGCGACCATGAAGCTATTTCTCTATTATTGTCATCTAAATCCCAAATTGCAACAGTGTTTTGGGCTTTAGGTGCAAAAAGGAATCTATGTCCTTTAAAAAGAACCATAGCCGAACCTTTGCAATAGTTTGCACTTGCGCTTGTAACGGAAATTTTTGTTTTTGACATTGTTCCATTTTCGCCATTTGGAGAAAGAGTACAATCATAGAGTCCGTTGTCACAACATAACAAAATCTTATTTGTGTTGTATTGATAAGCCATTGCGCCAACACCATTGTTAGAACCCAATCCTGTGGCGAATCTTTCGGTTGATTGTCCGTCGCCGCCAGATGTGTTTATTCTAAATATATACTTTATATTTGTGGGGCATACATATATTTGTCCTGTTCCCGACTTGACATTGCCAAAAGCCCTCATAGCTTGGGCTCTATTGCTTGTAGAAGATAATGTGTATCCGTTTTGCTCTTTAACAGCAATATAGTATCCATTAGCAAAATTTAGAGTGCCGCCATTTGGTGTTGAATAATAAAATCTATTATAAGCAACACCTAATGATGATTGTTTGCCAAGAATCAAGTTGCCGGCATCATCATTAGCAATTGCAAAGTCGGATGAACCACTTCCGGCATATGTAGGTTGTGCTGTGTTGGCATTGTAGCCAAATGTATAAACAGTAGATGTTGTGGCCTGGTTTACTCGATAATAGTGGTTGTTTACATAAGCAGATTGACGACCATATTGGTTAACTGCATCTGAACCTGGTAGTGTTCTTGTGGTTGAGCCAGATGCTGTAAATCTATAGCTGACGGCGTAAGATTGAATTGAAATGGCAAAAACCGCCATTACTGCAATAACTTTAGAATAAACAAAACGATTCATATACATAAAGTCATAATTTGTTGACTATTTTATCATATTGAATTAACTTACAAAGTTAATAAATATGTGAAAAATATCTTTTTGATGGTTGTTAATTTTGGTTAAAATTGACTTGAGGTGAAAAATAGAACAAGAAAATTCGACCTTTTGTCAAATGTTGCCAAACCAAAAATATCGACGAGCATAAGAAACTATTTCTCGTCGAATACCAGTCCTGCTACAGGCTATATCATATAACTCTTTTACTACTCAAACACCTTAGAGATAAATAAACACGAATTATCGCCAATTTCTCACGAATTCTCACAAATTATCACAAATAATTATATTTATGATTGATTAGTAGTAATTTATGTTAAATCATTTAGAGAGAATTAACTCATGCGGGATTTGTAGTCGTCGTAGGTAAATTGGCGAAGGATTTCGCATTCTCCGTCGGAGCGGACAAGAACTATGGCAGGGTGCTGTATGCCGTTGAACATGTTGGTTTTCACGGTGGTATAGTGGTTCATGTCCTCAAGCGTAAGTCGTTCGCCGATGGCGAGCGGATGGTCGAATGTCCAATCGCCCACGAAGTCGCCCGATAGGCATGAGTTGCCGCCCAAACGGCAAGTAAATCCTTCCGAATCGTCGGGGAGACTTTCGGTGATTGCAGGTTTGTAGGGCATTTCGAGGCAGTCGGGCATGTGGCAGGTGAACGACGCGTCGATAATTGCTGTGGTGATGCCCTGATTTGTGACGACATCGACAACCGACGTTATAAGGTCGCCCGTGCGCCATGTGAACGCGCTGCCGGGTTCGAGGATAACCTTCAGCCACGGATAGCGCGATTTGAAGCCTTTAAGCAACGAAATCAGGTGGTCGGTGTCGTAACCTTCGCGTGTCATAAGGTGTCCGCCGCCCATATTAACCCATTTCACTTGCGGGAGGAAACGTCCGAATTGCTCAACAAAAGCGTCAAGAACTTTCTCAAGGTCGAACGACGTGGATTCGCAAAGGGCGTGGAAATGAAGTCCTTCGATGCCTTCGGGAAGGGCATCGCCGATGACGTCGGCTGTGACACCGAACCGTGAGCCGGGAAGTGCGGGGTTGTAGATGTCGGTGGATATTACCGAGCATTGCGGATTGACGCGAAGCCCGGCCGACACATGCGGCTGGTGATTTTCGACAACGTCGCGGAAACGCTCAAACTGGCTCAACGAGTTGAATGTGATATGCGACGAGCCGTCGAGGAATTCGCCGATTGTCTCTGGTGTGTAGGCCGGGCAATATGTGTGGACATTACCGCCGAGCATTTCATTGCCGAGGCGCATTTCATTCAACGAACTCGCCGTCGAACCGGTGAAATATTCGCCGATTATCCCGAAGGTTTTCCAAAGGGCGTTGGCCTTGAAAGCCATGATTATTTCGACGTCGGCGGCTTCAGCCACATGCTTTATCCGGCTGAGGTTGCGGCGCAGACGGTCTTCATAGACGACGTAGAACGGCGTTTTCAGTTGGTCGATGGTCATAGGATGTTGAATTTAGCGTATTTGAGGAGGAGTTTTTTCTCGTCGAGGTTGTCGAACTTGACACGGATGGCCTCGTCGAACCCTGAGGTGTCGATGGCTGTAACCGTCCCTTCGCCGAAGCGCGCATGTTCGATGCGCATTCCGATTGTGAGTTCCGAAGCCGTATGTAGGGCATAACCGCCTGCCATAGCCGCAGGTTTGAGCGGCGTAATATGAGGAGGACTGAAAGGCGTGAACGGCCGCGACGGTCCGCTGATGCGCGGGTCGCCGAACGGAGGCTTTATTGTTGGCTTGCGTGAAGGCGTCGGAGTGGATGCGCGTTTGCCGCCCAAATTGAAGTTGAGGAATTGCGGGTCGATGTCGGTAATGAACCGTGAAGGTCGGCTGAATGTTGTCTGACCATTGCGATAGCGCGATTCGGCATAGGAAATCATGCACGATTTCTTGGCGCGGGTGATGGCCACGTACATAAGACGGCGTTCCTCTTCGATTTCAGCCGCGGAATCCTTCGACATCGCCGAGGGGAACAAATCTTCTTCAGCACCGACGATATACACGTTTGTGAATTCCAACCCTTTGGCGGCGTGTATCGTCATCAGCGTCACGCAGTCGTCGGCATTTTCTTTTTCCGGGTCGTCAAGGTCGGTGGCAAGCGACACGTCGGCGAGATAGTCGGCAAGACCGATGGTGTTTTCGTTGCCGGTTTCCTTTTGGTCGCTGACGAATTGCCCGGTACCTGAAAGAAGTTCTTCGAGATTTTCCCGCTTTGAGATATTTTCGGGTGTGTTTTCGGATGAAAGCACACTTATGAGTTTCGTGTTTTGGATGATGAGGCGTGCCATCGTTTCGGCATCGTTTCCGGCGAGATTCATACGGATGAAGTTGGCGATAAGTTCGCGGAAAGCGGCGAGTCGCGCTTTGGTGCCGCTGTTGACGTTGATTTCGAATGAATCGAGTTCGCTGATAACGCGCCAAATACTAACATCATTGGCTACGGCAGCGCTGTTGAGTTTCGCCAAGGTTGTGTCGCCGATGCCTCGTGCGGGGTAGTTGATGATTCGGCGTAGCGCTTCATCGTCGTCGGGGTTGAGCGAAAGGCGGAAGTAGGCGATTGCGTCTTTGATTTCTTTGCGTTGGTAAAAAGAAGTGCCACCGTAGATGCGGTAGGGGATGCCTTTGCGTTTGTTGCCGTGGGTGTCGCGAAGTCCGCCCGAACTCAACGCCTGCTCAAGCACGCGCGATTGGGCGTTGGTGCGGTAGAGGATGGCGAAATTGTCGAACGACTGATGGTCGTAGAGGTGACGGCGTGAAATGTCGGCAACCACTTTGTATGCCTCCTCGAAGTCGCTGTAGGATTTCATGACCTCGACGAGTTCGCCGGCGGCGTTTTCGGAGAAAATATGCTTTTTGATTTGGTCGGCGTTTTTCTCAATCAGCGAGTTGGCGGCATTGATTATGTTTTGTGTCGAACGGTAATTCTGTTCGAGTTTGAATGTCTTCAATTCGGGGAAAATCCGCTCAAGGTTGAGAATGTTTCGACTGTTCGCGCCACGGAACGAATAGATGCTTTGTGCGTCATCGCCCACCACGCAGATGTGGTTGTTACCCTTCGACAACTGGTTGATAATCATGTGCTGTGCGAAGTTCGTGTCCTGATATTCATCGACGAGGACGTAGCGGAAAAACTCCTGATAGTAGTGGAGAATGTCGTCGTTGTCGCGGATAAGAACGTTGGTGTAGTAGAGCAGGTCGTCGAAGTCCATCGCTCCTGCTACGCGGCATCGCTGAACGTATATGCGGTAGATTTCGCTGATTAACGGACGGCCGCATTTGATGTCGTAGTCAACGTATTCTTTCGTCAGCGCGTATCTTTCGGCAGAGACGAGCGAGTTTTTCGCTTTGGAAATAATCTCTTGAATGAGCGAAGGTTTGTATGCCTTGTCGTCGAGTTTCATCTCTTTGACAATCGACTTTATGAGGGCGAGGGAGTCCTTCGTGTCGTAGATGGTGAATGATGATTTGTAACCGATTCGCTCGGCGTCGCGTCGGATGAGTTTGGCGAAAATCGAGTGAAAAGTGCCCATCCAAAGGCGATTGGCAGTTTTTTCGCCTACGAGGGCGTTGATGCGGTCGCGCATTTCGCGGGCGGCCTTGTTGGTGAAAGTCAATGCGAGAATGCGCCACGGCTCGTATCCGTTAGCGAGCAGATGAACGATTTTGTAAGTCAGCACGCGTGTTTTTCCAGAGCCCGCTCCAGCAATGACGAGTTGCGGTCCGTCGCAATATTCCACGGCGGCACGTTGTTGCGGGTTTAAATCAGAAAGGTAGTTATCCATAGATTGCAAAGGTAACTATTTTTCGTGGAATTGAGAAACAATCGACGGCGAAAAGCAAACAGCCGAAGCAAAAAATGCTCCGGCTGGGTGAACGGAATATGATTTGGTGTCAGCCTTTAATCACGGCGATGGGGGAGAGTTTGGTGGTCACTTTGACAAGCTCGGCTTCAAGCGAAAGCACCAAGTCGATGTCTTTGTAGGCGCTTGACGCCTCCTCAAGGTCCTTTTTATAGCGAATGGCGTGAATTATGCCTTTCTCTTCGAGTTTGCGAACTTCTTCGTTGAAATCAAGGGTTTCCACGGCTTTCGTGCGGCTCATTGCCCGGCCTGCACCATGCGACGAACTCATGAAACTGTCGGGATTTCCGAGGCCCTCGACGATATAGGAATTCGTGCCTTGCGACCCCGGAATGATGCCCACTTCTCCGGCACGGGCTCGCACGGCGCCTTTGCGGTGTACGATGCAATTTGCGCCGAAATGGTTTTC
Organism: Muribaculaceae bacterium; assembly: GCA_017552595.1. GTDB lineage: Bacteria > Bacteroidota > Bacteroidia > Bacteroidales > Muribaculaceae > RUG14106. The sequence continues at coordinate 679 of JAFZPB010000168.1, read as the reverse complement.
CCATGCGGCATAGTTGTGGGCTATGTCAATGGTGGGCTCGAAATGTGCATCGGGCAGAGCATCGGCGATAATCTCCTTAATCCACTCCATCATAAGTTGGCGATTGCATTTGGCGAAGGCGATGCAATAGTTCATTTCATTCCAGTAGGCGTTGAACTCGGGAGTCTTCAAAGGCAAGAAGGGAAGCAAAATAGCACTTTCCACTTTGCTGAAGTAAAGTTCGTTGAGCCAACGGGCTTTTTCATTGTAGAAATCGCCTACGCACTTTCCAAGATTTCGCGAGCCGGAGTGAATCATAATCCAAAGAATTCCGTCATCGTCGTGCTGGAGTTCGATGAAGTGGTTACCGCCGCCGAGAGTGCCGATTTGGCGCTTAAGCGGGGTGTACTGGCTCCCGACAACCTTCAACTTGTCGATGTCGAATCCGTCGGGGAGATATTTCTCGTCTTGGGCCTGTTTGTGGTGTTCCATTCCGAGGGGTATTCGCTTGCGGATGCCTCGCATAATCGACTTGCGGAGCACTTCGGGTGTGAGTGAAGCGACGGGTATATCGGTCTTGACGGCACACATTCCGCAGCCGATGTCCACTCCGACGGCGTTAGGGATAACCACGTCTTTCGTCGGCAAAACGCCTCCGATGGGCATTCCTTTTCCGCCGTGGCAGTCGGGCATTAGGGCT
>JAFZPB010000167.1 GCA_017552595.1 Muribaculaceae bacterium | reverse complement strand
TTTCAGGTCATCGGCATTTTCAAAGACGACGAAAACGGCTCGACCTATCCCTACTCGCCCCATTCCACGATTAAGAGCATCTACGGCGCAAACACCGACAACGTGGGCCGCATAGAATTTACATTTCACGGACTGCCCACCGAGGAGGACAACGAAGCCTTTGAAAAGGAATATCGGCAGCGGCTGAACGCAAACCATCAGGCCGCACCCGACGACGAAAACAGCATCTGGCTGTGGAACCGCTACACGCAGTCGATGCAGATGAATATGGGTATGAGCATCATCCGTACGGCGCTGTGGATTATCGGTTTGTTTACGTTGCTGTCGGGCATTGTCGGCGTGTCGAACATTATGCTCATCACCGTCAAGGAACGCACACGCGAATTCGGCATCCGCAAGGCCATCGGTGCCAAACCGTGGTCGGTGTTGCGGCTGATTATCATCGAAAGCATCATCATCACGGCCATTTTCGGCTATATCGGAATGCTGCTCGGAGTTGCCGCTAACCAGTATATGGACGCGACGCTCGGCCACGAGGAAATCGACACGGGACTGTTCAAGGCCACAATGTTCGTCAATCCGACGGTGGGAATCGACGTCTGCATCGAGGCCACTGCCGTCATCATCATCGCAGGCACCATCGCGGGACTGATTCCTGCCCTGAAAGCAGCGAGAATCCGACCGATTGAGGCGCTGAGAGCAGAATAAATTCAATTAACAATTAACAGTTAACAGTTAACAATTAACAATTCAAAAATCATCATTCAAAATCGGCGCAGCCGACAATTCAACCATCAAAATTCAAAATTCAAAATTCAAAAATATGTTCGACCTCGACCGCTATCGCGAAATACTCGACACGCTGACGCGCAACAAAAGCCGCTCGTTTCTGACGGGATTCGGCGTGTTTTGGGGCGTGTTTATGCTCGTGGCCCTCATCGGTGGCGGACAAGGCTTGAAAGAGATGCTCAACAACAATTTCGAGGGCTTTGCCACCAACTCGGCGATGGTGTGGGCGCAACCGACGAAAAAGGCTTACAAGGGCTTCCGAAAGGGTCGAAGATGGGAACTCGAATACAAGGACGTGGAGCGACTGCAACAGCGCATCCCCGAACTCAATATCATCACGCCAGTAATCTTTTCCAGCGGTGGTTTTGCCTACTACGGCGACCGCAAAGCGGAAATCGGTGTGAATGGCGTGGCACCCGACTACAAAGAAATCAAATCGCCCACTATTCACTATGGTCGATACATCAACGACATCGATGTTCAGGAGCGTCGGAAGGTCTGCGTCATTGGCAAAAAAACCTATAAAGACCTTTTTCCGAAAGGCGGCGACCCTTGCGGCGAGTCCATCCGCATCGATTCCATCTATTACCAAATCGTGGGTGTCGATTATAATATGTCCAACGGAATGTCTTTTGGAAATGAGGCGGGCACAGTCGTCATCTTGCCAATTACGCTGATGCAGCAGGTATATAATCGCGGAAACGAGGTCGATATGATTGCCTTGACGGGACGCAAAGGCACCGTGATGAGCCGTTTGAGCCAGCCGATTCGCGAGGTCGTAGCTGCGGCCCACGCTATCGACCCCACCGACGAACAGGGCATTATGGTTTTCAATACCGAAGTGCTCTTCCAACTGCTCGACAACTTGTTCCGAGGCGTCAACTTCCTCATCTGGCTTGTCGGACTGGGCACGCTCTTGGCAGGTGCCATCGGCGTGTCGAACATTATGATGGTGACCGTGCTCGAACGGACGACCGAAATCGGCATCCGACGCGCCATCGGAGCGACACCGCGTATGATTCTCTCGCAAATCATCAGCGAAAGCGTCATCCTCACCGTCGTGGCGGGTATGAGCGGCATCCTTTTCGCCGTGCTGATTCTGCAAATGCTGCAACTCGGAAACACCGAGGACGGCATCGTCAAGGCGCATTTCCAAGTGGGCTTCTGGACGGCCATCATCGCCGCTGCCACGATTGCCGCAATGGGGATTCTGGCAGGGCTTGCGCCTGCGTTGCGAGCGATGAGTATCAAACCAGTCGATGCGATGAGAGATGAATAAAGGAGTTCAGGAGTTACAGGAGTTCAGGAGTTCAGACAAATCTCACTTCACACTTCACACTCCACACTTCACGAAAAAACTATAAAATAAAAACGATATGAAAAAGTATTTTAAACTGATTCTTGCGGCGATCATTGCCCTCGTGTTCATCGGAACTTTCGTCTTCCTTTGGAAGCAATCGCAGCCGCAACCCATTGTGTATGAA
>JAFZPB010000166.1 GCA_017552595.1 Muribaculaceae bacterium | reverse complement strand
AAGCATATATCGGCAATAACAACAGTGTCGGCATCTACCGAAATCGGTTTGCCGACACTGTTGTTGTTTATAGTGATGCTTCTAAAATCGGAAGAATAATTTCATTTATCACTTTCAAATGGTGGCATATCTTCTGGGAAGACAACCTCGTCGTCGGACGAACCTGAATCGTCAGAAGCATCGGTTTTGTCGGCCGAATCGGGCTCTTTCTTTTCCGCTCCTGCCATGATTTCGTCAGAACGTGAGGCCCAAGGACGGGCACCAAAAATGCGTTCTGCGTCTTCTGTAAATATGACTTCACGTTGGATAAGCAATTCAGTTAGAGCGTGATGACCTTCGGCGTACTTGCGGAGGATTTCTTTGGCGCGCTCATATTGCTCGTCAATAATTTTAGACACTTCCTCGTCAATAATCTTGGCACGTTCTTCGCTAAACGGTTTTGTGAAGCCGTAGGATTGCCCTGAAGAATCATAATAGGAAATATTTGAAAGGCGTTCGCTCATGCCAAGATAAACCACCATAGCATAGGCCTGCTTCGTCGCACGTTCGAGGTCGTTGGCCGCACCTGTTGATATTCTTCCGAGAAAAACATCTTCAGCAGCGCGTCCTGCAAGCAACGAGCATAGTTCGTCAAGCAATGCCTGACGCGGCGTTATTTGGCGCTCTTCAGGAAGATACCAAGCGGCACCAAGAGCCTTTCCACGAGGCACGATAGTAACTTTAATCAAAGGATTAGCATATTGGAGGTGCCACGAAGCCGTAGCGTGTCCTGATTCATGGATTGCAATGGCGCGTTTTTCCTCGTCGGTGATGATTTTAGATTTCTTTTCAAGGCCACCGATAATACGGTCGACAGCATTTGAGAAGTCTTCGGGTTCTACTTGCTTTTTATTGTTACGTGCAGCGATAAGTGCCGCCTCGTTACAGACATTGGCGATGTCTGCTCCGGAGAATCCGGGCGTTTGTCGTGCAAGAAGGTTCACGTCTACATCGTCGCTTATCTTCACATTGCGGAGATGAACTTTGAAAATATCAACGCGGTCGTTCAATTCGGGCAATTCCACATAAATCTGGCGGTCGAAACGACCGGCACGCAAAAGTGCCTTATCGAGAATGTCGGCGCGGTTTGTCGCAGCGAGAATAATCACACCGCTGTTTGTGCCGAATCCATCCATTTCGGTTAGCAATTGATTGAGGGTGTTTTCGCGCTCGTCGTTGCCGCCCATACTCGGGTTTCGACCACGTGCGCGGCCTACTGCATCGATTTCATCAATAAACACGATACACGGGGCTTTTTCTTTGGCCTTTGCGAAAAGGTCGCGAACTCGCGAGGCGCCCACGCCCACGAACATTTCCACGAAGTCAGAGCCCGACATCGAGAAGAACGGCACATTGGCTTCGCCAGCGACTGCCTTCGCAAGAAGAGTCTTTCCCGTTCCTGGAGGGCCTATAAGCAGAGCACCTTTGGGAATTTTTCCGCCAAGTTCGGTATATCTTTGAGGATGACGAAGGAATTCAACGATTTCCTCAATTTCCACTTTGGCTTCGGCAAGACCCGCCACATCGTCAAATGTGACTTTGACGGCATTGTCCTTGTCAAACATTTTGGCTCGTGACTTTCCGACACCGAAGATACCTCCGCCTCCGCCGTCGCCACGGCCAGACATACGCCGCATCATCCATATCCAAAAGACTATCAATAACGCGAACGGAAGTATGCTCCAAACCCACGACATATAGTCGTTGCCTTGGTCGAAGCGATAATTGCCGTTATAAACGCCGTCCTTTTCCCACTGGTCGAATTTCTCCTGCATCTTGTCGGCAGAGGCCACCTCGCTGACAATTTTTGCTTTAGAACCTTCGTGATACTGCTTTCCAAAGAGTTGCTTAGCAAGAGAATCTGTGATTTCTGCCTCAACCTTGCCGGTGCTGCGATAGACAGTGATATCGCTAACCGCCTTTTGTCTCACATATCGCTCGAATTCGGTGATATCGACGGTCTTAACCATCGTGTTGTTGTCAAGGAAGTACATGGCAGCCAAGAAAATTATCATGGCCATATACATCCACGACATACTGAATTTTATTTTTCGTTTCGGTTTTTTGTCCATTGCTTTAGTCTAAGTCGGGGATGTTAGTAATTGTGGCATCACTCCAAAGGTCCTCCAAATTGTAGAACTGGCGGTTTTCGGGCAGAAAAACGTGAACGAAAACTTCGCCATAATCGATGATAATCCACTGTGAATTTCGATAGCCATCGTAGTTAAAAGGCTTAATGCCGTCGGTTTCGAGGAGGTGGTCGCGAATGTTATCGGCAATAGCCGACACTTGCGTCGGGGTGTTGCCCTGACAAATCACAAATGCTGACGAAGGTGCCTGCTCTACCGCTGATAGGTCCACAACCGTGATTCCACGGCCTTTTTTGTCTTGAATTGCTTCAGTAATTCGATTGATCAATGATTGCATTTATTGCTATTTTCTAAAAACGTATTTTAATTTACAAAGTTAATTCAATCTGCACACATAAGCAAAAAACTTATCGCTTTTGTTGTTTTGCTGCTATCTTTCGAGCAACAATCAAGCCAAAAACAAATTAAATTTTGTTTCACGACCTTATGTGATGACGGTAAATTTGCCCACGTCAGAGATTTTTAGTAATTTTACATTCTAAAACATAACATTTCAAGTAGATATGAACTTTAACATCGTAGTTCTGATAAAGCAAGTGCCTGACACTCGTAACGTTGGCAAAGACGCCATGAAAGAAGACGGCACTGTCAACCGAGCAGTTCTCCCCGCCATTATCAATCCGGAGGACTTGAATGCGCTCGAACTGGCTTTATCTATCAAAGACAACCATCCAACAACCAAAATTACAGTATTGACAATGGGCTTGCCGAAAGCGACCGAAGTGTTGCGCGAAGCCCTTTTTCGCGGAGCCGATGAAGCCATATTGTTGACCGACCGTCGTTTAGGCGGTGCCGACACCCTCGCCACATCGTATTCTCTCGCCCAGGCAATCCGCAAAATCGGTTCATTTGACCTAATTGTCGCAGGACGTCAGGCGATTGACGGTGACACAGCACAAGTCGGGCCACAAGTGGCTGAAAAACTCGGATTGCCGCAAGTGACCTATGCGGAAGAAATTTTAAATTTAGATGAGAAGTCCATTAAAGTCGCGCGCAGATTATCTAACGGTATAGAGACGGTCAAAGCGCCCCTCCCTTGTGTGTTGACCGTTAATGGCTCTGCAAACGATTGCCGTCCACGCAACGCCTATCGTCTGCAAAAATATAAATTTGCCGCTTGTCCGTCGGAATCGGAACTCCTTCCGGAGGGCGCACGTCGTCTCCTCGAAAGTCGCGAATGGCTTAATATCAAAGAGTGGAACGCCGACACTATTGAAGCCGACCCGGAACAAATCGGACTTGCCGGTTCGCCAACGAAAGTGAAAGCCGTTGAAAGCATAAGTTTCACCGCAAAAGAATGTCTTGTTCTCGACGAAGACTGCCAAATCGAGACTCTCGTCGAAAACCTCATTAAAAATCACACAATAGGATAAATTATGGAAGAAAATAACATCATCATATATTGCGAAATTGACGAAGTCGAAGGCCGCGCCGTTGTGGCCGATGTCAGTCTCGAACTACTTACGAAAGGCCGTCAACTTGCCAACCGCCTCGGAGTGAAACTCACGGCAGTTGCAATTGGACGTAATCTCGAAGGGATTTCACAACAAGTTATGCCCTATGGCGTTGATATTCTTTATCTTGCCGAAGACAGCCGATTATTCCCCTACTCCACGCTTCCTCATGCTGCCATTCTTTGTGGGTTGTTTAAGCAAATAAAACCGCAAATATGCCTTATGGGTGCTACTTGCATAGGTCGCGACCTCGGGCCTCGTGTTTCATCGGCCTACCGTAGCGGACTGACTGCAGACTGCACAGAACTTGAAATCGGAGACCATACTGATGTCAAATCTGGACTCACATACACTGATTTGCTCTACCAAATCCGTCCCGCATTCGGAGGCAATATAGTTGCTACGATTGTCAATCCCGACCATCGCCCGCAAATGGCGACAGTTCGGGAAGGCGTCATGCGCAAAGAGATTCTCGACAACGGTTACAAAGGCGAAATTGTCAAACTTGATGTCGATGCTTTAGTTAATGACAATGATTTTGTCGTTGAAATCCTTAGCAGAGAAATCCAACGCTCAAGCGTCAATCTCAAAGGGGCTCAAATAGTTGTCGCTGGCGGGTATGGCATGGGTAGCCGGGAAAATTTCAATCTCTTGTTCGACCTTGCCAAGACACTTGGCGCCGAAGTGGGCGCATCCCGTGCCGCTATTGATGCCGGATTTGCCGACGCAGACCGCCAAATCGGTCAGACAGGCGTCACGGTCCGACCGAAACTATATATCGCATGCGGCATTTCCGGCCAAATTCAGCACGTGTCGGGTATGAAGGAGAGCGCAATGATTATCTCCATCAACAACGACCCCAATGCACCAATTAACAACATTGCCGACTATTCTATCATCGGAAATGCCGAGGACATAATCCCAAAATTCATAAATTATTATAAGAAACATTCCAAATAAATTATTATGGCTAATTTCTTTACAGACAATCCTGACTTACGTCACCATATAAATCACCCTATGATGCAGCGTATTGTCGCACTGAAAGAGCGCGACTATGCCGACGTCGATATATTCGACTATGCACCACTTGATTTCGCTGATGCCATAGATTCTTACGAAAAAGTTTTGTCGCTTGTTGGCGAAATCAGCGCCGATATAATTGCAGAAAATGCTCAATCTGTCGATGAAGAGGGCTCTCATCTTTCCGAAGGCTCAGTGGATTATGCTTCGGCCACCAAACACAACATAGTGGCAATGACAAAGGCCGGATTGATGGGAATCACAATTCCACGTCGATACAACGGATTAAACATGCCTACAGTGCCATTCATTATGTCGGGCGAAATGATTGCTCGAGCCGATGCGGGATTCTACAACATTTGGGGTCTTCAGGACTGTGCAGAGACTATTTACGAATTCGGAAGCGAAGAACAACGTCAACAATTTCTGCCTCGTGTCTGTGCCGGCGAAACGATGGCGATGGCACTAACAGAACCCGATGCCGGAAGCGATTTGCAGTCGGTTATGCTCCGTGCCACATTCGATGAAGATGCCGACTGCTGGCGTCTGAACGGTGTGAAACGTTTTATCACAAATGGTGATGCCGAACTGTCGCTTGTGCTTGCCCGAAGTGAGGACGGTAGTACCGACGGGCGTGGACTGTCAATGTTTATCTATGACAAAAACGACGGAGGAATGACCGTTCGCCGAATTGAACATAAAATGGGCATCAATGGTTCGCCCACTTGCGAAATAGTCTTCAAGAATGCGAAAGCCCAATTATGCGGCTCGCGTCGTTTGGGGCTTATAAAATATGTAATGTCGCTAATGAACGGTGCTCGACTTGGCATTGCCGGGCAAGCCACAGGTATCTCCGAAGCATGTTATCGCGAGGCTCTCGCTTACGCCAATGACCGTCGCCAATTCGGCAAGGCTATTATTGAGTTCCCTGCCGTAGAGCAACTAATCCGGAACATTAAAGCGAAACTTGACGCTTCTCGTTCGCTTCTTTATGCGACTGCCCGATACGTTGACCTCTACAAATTGCTTGAAGACGTCGCTAAAGAACGTCCATTGACTGGTGAGGAACGAACGGAAATGAAATCGGCAGCACGAACCGCTGATGCCCTGACGCCTCTCGCCAAAATGATGGGCAGCGAATATGCAAATCAAAATGCCTATGACTGTATACAGGTACATGGTGGTTCAGGCTATATGAAAGAGTATGCCTGTGAGCGCCTTTACCGCGACGCCCGAATCACCTCTATTTACGAAGGCACGTCGCAACTACAAGTTGTAGCGGCTATCCGTTATGTTCTCAACGGGTCATACGCAAAAATTATAGACTCAATGACTCCGTCGGAATGTGATGAAAGGCTAAAAACAGTCAACGAAAAAATTTCAACGATGGTTGTCGATTATAAAGCAATTATAGAATCGGTAAACGAAGCGAACAATCCTACGGCAAATGATTTCGCTGCTCGAAGCCTTGTTGAGATGTCGGCATTGCTCGTTATGTCTCGACTGCTTTTTGACGATGCCAGCCGAAATGATTCGTTCGACAAATCATTGACCGATTTTGTTAATATCGCACAATCTGAAATGGCAAAGCATCTTGTTGCAGTCAAGAATATCTTATCGGCAAATATCTGATTTACTGCATAATATTAAATTGTTATTATGAAAAAGTCAATTCTTCTCTCGGTCATCGCTTTGGCAATTGCCACAACGTCGGCGGCTCAGGTTTTCAAAACTCCTACCGAAGTCTTTGAAGGCAAACTTCTTCCTCAAAAAGAAAGCGAGTTGATGCTTTCAAAAGGCAAAGTCAGTCCAAAATCGGTGAGCACAGGCGTTTACTATAATCGCCCGGTAGGCACATACTACTACCCCACTTCGCTGGTGACGTATCTTGTCGTGCCCCCTCTCGCTGACCTGACGTTCCGTAATGCCAGCAAAAGCAAACGCGCCACAGTTTGGTATAAAGACGGCGAACCTCAACAGGCCGACTATGACTATAATTTCACCTGTAACTACGCCATTCCCGATAACCCTGACCGACTTTTCCGATTTCCGTATCTTAAACTCGGGGCTGACACTTTCGCTCTTGGCGACGGGAATAACTCTAACTACACTAACGGCGTCGTAATAAATTCTGAGGTCGAAGAATTGGCTTATTTCGACATGTCGCTAACAGGCGGTTATTATTCGATGTACACTGGCGGAAAATATATTTTCGGCACGGGCAGTTCTACAATCGGAAGCAATGTTTACACCCATGCGGCTATACTCCAATATATGGACGAACCCGCCACTCCTTATATGCTTACAAGTCTCCGAATGCCGGGGATTACCACCAATCCGGATAGTCTCGCAATCCATAGTGGCTATCATCTTGAAGCACGACTTTTTGAAACTGACGAAGAAGGTGCAATCGGTGACCACATTGCCACATTAAATTGTTATCCGGCAAATATCACCTACAAACAATCACGCCTCATCAGTGGTTCAAGTTTGACTTATCGTCCGCTTACGCTCGAATTTGTTCCATCCGAAACGGTTATGATTAACCGCCCATACCTTATTGCGATAGTTGGTTTCGAACAATCGGGTGTAGATGTCGGGTTGAGCATGGTTAATCTCGGCAGCCATACCAACGACAACCCTGATTTCGACATCGTAGAGCCAACTTACACTCTTGTCGTCGAAAATCCGTCCACGCGTATTTATTCCGCAGGAGTGACCGACAAAGGTGCACGCTACAGTTATAATGTTGTCTATTGGCTTAATGGAAAATATGAGCCGATGTCGCTTATAACAGTTAACGATTACAACCATTTGACTGCACCCGTCGATGGCGGCTATGCTCTCAACAAGCAGAATCTTCATGCCACGTTCTTGTCGCCCGTCATTTTCCCGGGGAACTATGAACTGGTTGACTTGCCTGATTGGCTATACCCTCAATTTGAATACGACAAACGCTTTGAGGACAAGACTACCAAAATAAAACTTTATGCCGACGAACTTCCTGAAGAAATCGGTTACCGCAAAGCGGAAATCTCTATTCGCAAAATTGAAAACGGTGCTGTCGCAAACGACAAAATTATCGTTGAACAAGGCGACCCGAGCGGAATAGATGGTGTTACCGTTGACACTCGTAAAGCCGTCAATATTGAATATTACGACCTGCAAGGGCGAAAAATAGCAAATCCCGCCGAAGGACAAATCTCAATTAAGACTGTCACTTTCGATGACGGTTCGCATCGTGTCACAAAAGTCAAATTGTAATAATGGATGTAATCGCATATCGCGAATATTGTCTATCGCTTGGTGACGATGTGGAAGAACGATTTCCGTTCGTCAAATTCAAAAATGGAGATACTGTGCTCGTTTTCTATGTAAACGGGCACATGTTCTCTTTTTTCGACATCGAGGAGTATTCCGTGATTTCGCTCAAATGTCCACCTGAAATCATAGATGAACTCAAAGCGGAACACGACTGCATTGGGAATCCTATCAATGAATCATCACGCCATTGGATAGGCATTGACCCGACGTCGGCTGACGACCAATTGCTCCGAGACCTCACCCGACAATCTTACGAAATCGTCCGTAGCAAATATTCTAAGAAAAAGTAATCTGTTTCAAAGATTTTTTTATATCTTTGCAGCCGAATTTGAAAAAACACACGAAAGTGAAACGAAAAAAATCAACTAAACGCATCACCGTAAAAGACTATCTCAAAGCCGCCCGTAAGGGTGCACGCCTTGCCCAACGTGAATTATTGGGTGATGGCTTTCATTCGGTCGACCGTCCCCACAGGTCAAAAAAAGTGTATTCACGAAAGAGCAAGCATCGCACCGAACTTGAGTGATTTGGCGCTTTTGCATTATTCGACAAGATAGTCGTTGCCCTCGAAAGAAAAATAGTCGATGTCGAGAGCACGAAGACGACTGATTTCGTCGGCATCATTTGATGTAATATCTGTCCCAATTATAGCATTTGCGCCGAGTCGTTCTCTGACAGCCCTCAGTGTGTCGGAATCACTGTCGGTCAGGTGGATGCCATGAACTTTAAGTCGCTCGGTTCGCTCAATGTCATCGACAAGCGTAAGTATAGCCCCTGAAGCGGAGCATAAAGCGACGACTTCTTCTGCTACTTTATCGGATTTGGCATCATCAAGTCCCCTAAGGTCGAGCCGAATCCACTCCTCTCCCGCTTCTAATGAACTACGACAAGAATCTGCCGCTGATTTCACATCCGAGGCGACAATGATTTTGTGATTACGGCTTGTCATTTCTGGGCAAGAAATTTTTCCGCATCAAGGGCGGCTCGGCATCCCATCCCTGCGGCTGAAACCGCCTGTTGGTAGCGTGGGTCGGCCACGTCGCCGGCGGCAAAAATTCCTTCAATATTGGTGGCTGTCGTTCCCCCGAAAGTCTTAATATAACCGGCTTCGTCAAGTTCGACTTTGCCTTGTAGAAACGACGTGTTCGGCTGGTGGCCTATTGCGAGGAAGAATCCGTCGATTTCTATATTAAAGTGACGCTCAAGGTCTGTGCCCTTATGTTCAACTAGATGAGCACCTTCGACAAATTCTTCACCAAGAAGTTCAACGGTGTTGCAATTAAAGAGCACCTCAATGTTTTCTTTCTCAAAAACGCGTGCCTGCATCACTTTAGATGCCCGTAAATAATCCTTGCGGACAATCATATAAACCTTGCTTGCGAGGTTGCTCAAATAGAGTGCTTCTTCGCATGCAGTGTCGCCACCGCCAACCACAGCCACGCGTTTTTTTCGATAGAAAAATCCGTCGCACGTGGCGCATGCCGACACTCCCATTCCCCAGAGCCTGCGTTCATCGTCAAGACCGAGAAAACGAGCCGATGCACCCGTCGCTATAATTACCGTTTCGGCTTCTATTTGGTCGCCGCTGTCTATTGTCACTTTGAAGGGCCGAGATTCGACATCAATATTTGTTACCAATCCGTCGCGGATGTCTGCGCCGAAACGCTGTGCCTGACGTTGAAGGTCGTCCATCAACTCAGGACCGCTAATGCCTTCGGGATAGCCGGGGAAGTTCTCAACTTCAGTCGTTATAGTTAGTTGCCCTCCGGGTTGATTTCCCGAATATAATACGGGGCTAAGGTTCGCTCGTGAAGCATATATGGCGGCCGTATAGCCAGCAGGTCCTGAGCCAATTATCAAACATTTTGTTTTCATTTTTATAGAGATTTCAAGGTGTCAAAAAAAAGTAGTAGTATTATCGCAAATCCACAATCTTGGCTTTCGGATATTTAGCCTTGTCAAAGCGGAATGTTGTTTGTGGCAACTGTCCGCCGCCGACCGCATTTTTAACCTTGATCACCAAAAGACCGTTAGGAGTTGTCATCTGAAGTTCAACAGGCAAATATGTCGATGCGTTAAAAACGACAATGGCATGGCTTATCTCAGCCTTTTTATCAATCGGACGAAGTTCTATTTTAAATTGCCCTTTCTGAGCCTTGAGCATCTTCGCCTTATACGATTTACGGAAAGTAGATATAATCGCAAAAGGATTGATTTGCTGTAGTTCCTCGTTTGTAGGCTCTGTAACGTTCACTTCGTTCGATTTTGAATCAAGTGTCCATTGGGTTTTCCCGTCAAACCATGTCGATAACGCCGATGATGTAAGCGCAAATTTATCGGCCGAAATGACAATTTTGCCGTTGACTGCGTCGCCTTTAGCCGTTGCTGTATAGTTGGCAGTAATAGACGGGGATTTTTTGAATTGTTCGGCCGACTTCGCCATTACGCCATCAGCCGTCTCGGACGTTGCCACAACTGAAACACATCCCAATATCAGGATAAGCAATGAAAAACGTAGATATTTCATTTTCAATATTACTTTATTTGTAGATTTGACCGAAAAACTGACAGATGGTTTATTTCATGTCTTATTCCAAACTGCTGAGGATTTGGTCAAGGCCAATGGTGTCGACAAGAATTTGACGTGGTTTGCCGCCAGTTGACGGACCGACGATGCCGGCTGCCTCGATTTGGTCCATAAGCCGTCCTGCACGGTTGTAACCGATTTGATAGTGGCGTTGTAACGATGAAGTTGAACCAACGCCGGAGTTGACAATGAAGCGGGCCGCTTCCTCAAAGAGCGAGTCACGGTCGCCGAAGCCAGGACCGCCGATTGAAGTGTCACCACCATCAACTTCGGGAATGTATTCAGGCAACAAGTAAGGATGAACAAAACCTGTTTGGCTGTTAATGCAGTCGCATATTGACTCGACTTCCTCCGTTTTGATGAATGCGCACTGAATGCGGTCGATTTCTCCGCCATTCAGCAGAAGCATATCACCCTTGCCGATAAGGTGCTGTGCGCCAGGTCGGTCAAGAATCGTCCTGCTGTCAACCATCTGAGAGACCTTGAATGCCATTCTGCTCGGGAAGTTTGCCTTTATCGTACCAGTGAGCACATTTGTCGAAGGCCGTTGTGTGGCGATAATCATGTGCATGCCTGCTGCACGACCCTTTTGAGCGACGCGACACACGGGACTTTCCACTTCTTTACCCGTTGACATAATTAGGTCGGCAAACTCGTCGACTATCACGACAATATATGGCATATATTTATGTCCTTTTTCAGGGTTAAGACGGCGTGATATAAATTTTGCATTGTATTCCTCTACAGAACGTACACCCGCATCTTTCAACAAATTGTAGCGATTGTCCATTTCTATACAAAGCGAATTGAGAGTATTGACCACCTTCTTCATGTCGGTGACAATGGCCTCTTCTGCATCAGGGAGTTTGGCTAAGTAGTGGTTCTCTATCTTGGAATATAAACTGAATTCGACCGCTTTCGGGTCAATCATCACAAATTTCAGTTCCGACGGATGCTTTTTGTAGAGCAACGAGGCTATAATGACGTTCAAGCCCACCGATTTTCCTTGACCAGTGGCACCGGCGACAAGCAAGTGCGGCATTTTGGCAAGGTCGGCAACATATACGTCATTAGCGATTGTCGCCCCCAATGCAACCGGCAAATGATAGCGCGATTCTTGGAATTTCTTGGAAGCGATGACTGAACGAATCGAAACCGTCTGAGGTTCCTTATTTGGCACTTCAATGCCGATTGCACCTTTGCCGGGAATTGGGGCAATGATGCGAATGCCTTTAGCCGACAAATACATCATGATGTCGTCTTCGAGGTTGCGAATCTTTGAAATGCGGATGCCGTCGGAAGGCACTATTTCATAAAGTGTGACTGTCGGTCCGACGGTAGCGGAAATTTCCTTAATAGTGATACCGTAGTTCTCAAGGGCGCGAATAATTCGTGCTTTGTTTTCCTCCTGCTCTTCTTAGTCGATACTGACCTCGTTGTTTTTCAACTCGCTAAGAAGTGAAATTGAAGGCATCTTGAAATTAGGCAGTTCTGCCGTTGGATCGAAAGAATCGTCTTCTATTTGGTCGGCTTGTTCGATGGTCGTTTTGGTCACTGCCATATCGCCGACGTTGGTAGATTCGGAATTGTCGGCAGTTTTTTCTCTCTTTTCACGACGTTTTCGTTCTTGGTTTGCCTCTTTATCGGATCTGGAATCTCCGTCGAAAACAAACACTTCGCTCTTTTTCTCCACCTTCTTTTCTGTATCGGGCACATCGGAATCGAGCATGCCGTTAATTCGGGAAGTTTCGGCAGCCTTCTCCTTTTCACGTTTCTCATGGAGTTCGCGAGCCTCCCGGATTCTTAATTTGTAAGCATGAGCGAGACGAACAATGTCATTAAAGAAAACGGATAAGACTACGATGATTAGCAGTCCGCTGACGAGATATGCCAAAAAGAAACCGCCATACGTCACAAGGAAGGCGTTGATGTTGTAGCCGTGGTACCCACCGATGAACATTGATAAATCGGGACTCGTTACGGTAAACAACCCTGCGACTATCGATGCGACTATGGCCACTAATAGGCAACGAATTGTGAATGTGAGGAAATTGAATTTAACCGCACGGAAAACGCGCAGGCCTAACATCGCTATGTAGAATATCAGCACGAAGGCACCGATGCCTATCCATTTCGTAAAAATAGTGTTAGCCACTAAAGCACCGAATAGTTTTCCGATGTTGCTGACCTCTTCAGGGTTGGTATTGCCAGCGTCAAGCAAACTTTGGTCGGCAGAATATGTGAAAAAAGAAGAAATGGTGACAACAAATGCATAGAGGGCGAATGCAATAAGAAAAGATCCAAGTATAATGCGAAATCGCACCCCGGTAAAGAACGACAAAAACTTTGTCAATTCGGATTCTTTTTCGTTTTGTTTGGTTTTTGTATTTGACGATGGTGTGGAATCAGTCGCGGCTCGACTTCTTAATCTCACCGGTTCGTCATACGGGGAATAATGTTCGTCGGAATAAGGTGTTTTGTTCATAAAATAAAGGATTATAGTTTAGATAATTGGTTGATTGTCGAAATTGGGTCGGGTGATGCGAAAACGAAACTTCCTGCCACGAGGATGTCGGCACCAGCGTCGGCCAGTAATTTGCCTGTAGTCAGATTGACTCCGCCGTCAATCTCAATCATAGCCTTGGAATGCGTTTCATCGAGTAATTTGCGCAGACGGCGAGTTTTTTCTACGGAGTGTTCGATAAACGATTGTCCGCCAAAACCAGGGTTGACCGACATAAGCAGAACCATATCAAGTTCATCTGCGATGTCGCGGAGCACCTCTACGGGCGTGGCGGGGTTCAACGTCACGGCGGCTTTCATGCCTGCAGCACGAATCTGCTGAACGACGCGGTGGAGATGCGGACAAACCTCGTAATGAACGTTCATATATTCAGCACCGCAATCACGCACTTGATTGACATATTTTTGGGGCTCCACAATCATCAGGTGGACATCTAGCGGCTTTTCGGAGATGTCTTTTATCGATTGAATCACAGGAAAGCCGAAAGAAATATTTGGCACGAACACACCATCCATGACATCGAGATGAAGCATAGCGGCCTCGCTGCCGTTGACCATCCTCACGTCGCGTTCAAGGTTGGCAAAGTCTGCTGAAAGAAGTGATGGGGCTATTTTCATTGTTCTATTTTTGTTTTACGAGGTTTAAAGAAATTCCATGCTATATAAGCCACGCAAACGGCAAGTATAGCCAATCCGAAATATGTAAGATAAGAATTATATTGTTCTACCTTTCCGAAAAGTTCATCTTTTGTGACCATTCTCGAAAGCAGATACCCAAGTCCGGCAAGCACGGCATTCCACAAACCCGCGCCCAAACCGGTAAAAGCCACGAATTTTACAATATTCATTCTTGCGAGTCCGGCGGGAATCGAAATCAGTTGTCGAATGACAGGAATCAAGCGGCCAATAAAAGTAGACACTGCGCCGTGTCGGTTGAAATAGTCTTCTGCTCTGTCCACCTTCTCTTTGTTGAGCAGGAACATGTGTCCCACCCGACTTTCGGCGAATTTATAGATAATGGGCCGTCCCAACCAAAGCGAAAGATAATAGTTAATCAAGGCTCCGACTATCGCACCCGCAGTGGCGACAAGCACGATTAGATAGATATTCATCGAAGAATCGTCATGAGCCGCAAGGTAGGCGGCAGGAGGAACAACCACTTCCGACGGGAAGGGCACAAATGTACTTTCAATGACCATGAAAACAAATACAAACAAATAACTTGCGTTTTCCATAAACCATTGGAAGAACGAACTTGCGTCGAATATTGCGAGATTTATAACGTCAAAAATCATTTTGAAAATTAGGTGTCATTTTACCTGTAACCATTTTATCTTGCGAAGTTACGAAATATTCGCAACAACGCCAACTCAACCGCGTAAAATATTACTTTTTTTTAATAACGTAATCAGATATTGTTGTAAGAAACAAGAAAAATGACTAACTTTGCAAAAATATGTGCGAATCACTGCTCGTATTTATAATTCGATATTAAAACTACAAAATTATCCATAAATGAAAACTTTATCGAAACTCCTGGTAATGACGGCATTCACCGCTTTTTTGGCATCTTGCTCGTCAGCACCCAAAGAAGTACCTTATTTCGTCGAGGCAGAGACGATTCCCGAGAGCATGCTCGTTCAAATCAACCCCTATGTCGAACCCTTCTTCATTCCTGGCGACCTTCTCGATATTCAGGTGTCGGCAACTAACATGAAATCGGTGATGGCCTTTAACAAAGGCGTATATGTTGATGAAAAAGGCGAAGTCGCCAATATGCAACTCAACAGAACAAGCGGAAATAATTCTTCCAACAGTTATGTTTATTACTATCTCGTTGATGCCGCTGGCTATATCGAATTCCCCATTATCGGTAAAGTCAAAGTAGGCGGTTTGAAGAAAGCCCAAGTTGTTGACGAACTGACTCGCCAATTGATGCCCAAATATGTCACCGAAAAGCCTACCATTGACGTCCGCCTCGTTAATTTCCGCGTTGTTGCCCTCGGAGCCTTTAATAGCCCTGGCATTATACAATCTGAAAACGAACATCTCAATATCATTGAAGCCGTTGCTAAGGCAGGTGATTTAAACATTCAAGGACGTCGCGACAATATCATGCTTATCCGCACGCACTCTGACGGACACCGCACCATTACGCGCCTTAATATCAACGACAAAAGTATCCTTTATTCCCCCTACTACAATCTTTGTCAGAACGACATCCTCTATGTCGAACCGAACAAATATATGGCTGAGGGTTCATGGAACTTGACAAAGAGTTATACTGTCGGTATGACGCTTTTCAGCGGCGTTACTGCAGTAGTCGCTATGGTGTTCAGCATTCTTAACTATGTCAAAAAAGATAATTAGAATATAATTCAAACTCCTGTTATTATGAGTGAAATCGAAGAAAAAGACAAACAAAACCAAAAGCCGGAACTTGAAGATTTCTCTTTCGATATTTTAGGCCTTTTGTTTGAATATCTTGCCCAATGGAAATGGTTTGTTTTATGCATCGCCATTGCCCTTGGCATTTCCTATTACTATTTGGCTAAAATCGTACCCACTTACGAGGTGTCCGCTTCGGTTTATATCAACGACGAACAGTCGCAGGCCTCTAAATCGGCTGTCACACAGATGAACAACCCGATGGTGGAGATGAAAAACTATCTTGACGAAACGGAAATCGAAATCCTCCGTTCGCGCAACAATCTAATCAAGACCGTAGATAGCCTCAACCTCGCTTACGCATATTACGAAGTGGGCCGTTTCCGTGACAATCCAATCTACGGTACAAACGGCTTTGAGGCAGAACTCGACTCAATCAGTTTGCGCTCACTATCTTCTTCGATTACTGCAGTTGTGGAGAAACCCGGTGACGAGTATATCATCAATGTCAAAACTAAACTTGGTGACGTTCCTGAAGAGAAAACCCTCCGTTCGAAAACTCTTCCGGTCACATTCCAATTAAGTCAAGGGACCCTCAAAATTAAGCCTTCAACAACAACTTCAGCAATCAATGGCAAGCAAAAAGTGGTTATTTCCAATCCTTCGTCGGTGGCATCTGCCCTATCGGGAAATCTGTTTATTGAATATGCCCATAACTCCGGAACAATTCTCCGTTTCCGTTTGAGAACTCCGCTCATTCCTCAAGGAAAGGCTGTCATCAACACGCTTATCGACATCTACAACCGCGACATTATCGCCGACAAGAATCGTTCTGCCATGCAGACCGAGGCGTTTATCGTAGAGCGTCTTGCAAGTGTGTCGGGTGAATTGAAAGATGTTGAAAAGGATTACGAAGATTATCGTCGTGAGCGTCGCATCACCGACCTCTCTTCTGAAACAGGTATGTACCTTTCGCAAACAAGCGCGACAGACCAACAAATCGGCCAACTCGATGCCCAAAGCCAAATCATCTCCCGTCTTGAGAAACAGGTCAACACATCCGACAATTACGAGGCAATTCCTGCTGTCGGCGACCAAACTCTCAATCCCGCAATTGAAGAGTACAACCGCAAAGTCGAACAGCGTGCCGCTCTTCTTGAAGGCTCTACTGAAGACAACCCGTTAATCCAACGTCTCCAAGATGACATCAACCGCAGCAAGGTTGAGATTCAGCGTGGAATTCAAAACGCTAAACAGGCCCTCGCTATTCAACGGGGTCAAGTATATCGCATTGACAGTCGTGCCGCAGGCAAACTCTCGAATGTGCCGACATATGAACGTGAACTTGCGGGCATTTTCCGTGAACAACGTATCAAGGACAACATCTACAACTTCCTCCTCGAACGTCGTGAAGAAATAGCCCTCCAAAAGACTCTTGCCACTCCTACCGCCAAACTTATCGACAATCCGCAAGGTTCTGGCCCTGTTGCTCCTCGTCGTCAATCCTACTATGGTTTGGCATTGCTCATCGGCATTCTCATCCCAGCCGTTTTGATTTTCCTCCGGCGTCTTATTTTCCCGATTTTCAAAGATAAAGACGACCTCGAGAGAATGACAAATATGCCCATTCTCGGCGAAATCGGTCTCGCAGAAAAGGGTGTCGATTTTGTTATTACCGAAAACGACACATCTGCCAATGCGGAACTGTTCCGACTCCTTCGTAACAATATCCAATTTGCCGGTTCGAGCAAGGACAAAAAAGTATTCCTTGTCACATCATCGCTTTCGGGAGAAGGCAAGACATTTGTCGCATCCAATATCGCTATGTCGTATGCCCTTACAGGTAAGCGTACATTGGTTGTAGGTATGGACATCCGTCGTCCTAACCTTGCCCGTCGTTTCGGTTTGGATAACAACGTTGGTATTACCACATATCTGTCCAACCAAACTGACGATATCGACAGCATAATTATGCCATCTGCCAAGAATGACAATCTATCTGTCATGGCTGGCGGTCCGATTCCTCCGAATCCCAACGAACTTCTGCTCAGCGACCGTCTTGGTGAATTGTTCACAAAACTGCGTGATATGTTCGACGTCGTCATCATCGACTCCGCTCCTATCGGCGTCGTTTCCGACACGTTCCTCATCGCGCCCGTGTCCGACATTCAGATTTATGTCACCCGAGCAAATTATTCGACGAAGCGTTGCTTGAAGATTATGCACAATGCTGTTACTACCGGACGATTCCCCAACTGCTACGTCGTGCTTAACGCCGTCAATATGAAATCAGGTAGTTACACCTATCGCAAATTCGGTCACTACTACGGCTCATATAGCAAGTATGGCAAATACGGCAAGGCCCATTCATACGGCTATGGCTATTCTCACTCTGAAACGCCTACTCTCAAATCAAGGCTTTCAAAATTACGTCGTAAAATTAAACGATAAATATTTTCGAGGGCGGCTTATTTCGGCCGCCCTCTTTCATTTATGGTGATAAAACCATAAAAAATCATAAAATAGCGGTCATGTAACAGCCTACTTTTTGCCATGTCGGAAAAAAGTAGTAACTTTGCACATTATAATATTAATTGTTAGAATGGACATAGAACGCATCCTCTACATCTCCCAACAAATTTCGCCATATCTTCCAGAAAACAGGATGTCGGTTTTTAATCGAGCACTCCCCCAAAGCATTCAGGAAAAGGGCATTGAGGTGAGAATTTTCATGCCTAAATACGGCTTAATTAATGAACGCCGAAATCAGTTGCACGAAGTCATTCGTCTTTCAGGGATGAATGTCGTTATTGACGACGCCGACCATCCTTTGCTCATCAAGGTGGCAACTCTTCAGCCCGGAAGGATGCAGGTGTATTTTATCGACAATGAGGACTACTTCCAGCGCCATTCTATTCCCGGACTTGAAACTGACGTCTATCCCGAAGAGAACGACGAGCGTATCATTTTCTTCACTCGCAGCGTCATCGAAACCGTTAAGAAACTTCGTTGGACTCCCGCGGTTATCCATTGCAGCGGTTGGATCTCTTCCCTTATCCCGCTCTATCTCCGCACTCTTTACAAAAACGATCCTGCTTTTGCCGGAATCAAAATTGTGTTCTCTATTATGAGAGACCATTTCCGGGGCAACCTTAATGAAAGAATGGTCGACAAACTTATTGCCGACGGCGTTGACGAGGCCGACCTTAAACTCGCCGACACTCGTCTTATCGGTCATGCCGACCTCTACCGCATTGCGTTCGACTATTCCGATGCTATCTGCAAGCCATTCTCCGATGCCACAGATACTCTTGTCGACCTCGCAAAGGCAACGGGTAAACCTTTCCTCGCAGGTTGCACTTCCGAAAATTTCCAACAGAAATTTTACGATTTTTATCATTCACTTGTCTAACACTACTTTTAGTTAGTCGGCAATGAAAATCTCCAAACTTGCCATATTAGCCCCTATTGCGGCAATGGTTGCCGCCTCTTCTTGCGAAGAGGTTTCCCCTTTGGGAAACTCGCTTGTGGAAGACCAAATACAAATTGTCATGGACTCCTCTTTCACGGCAACGGGAAAGACTGTAGACATCGGCCATGTTGCATCCATGACCGCGACACAACTTCTCGGCTCAATCGACGCAGAAAACTATGGTAAACTAACCTCGGATTTCGTGGCACAGTTTATGCCCGCACAATCGCTCGAAACTGAAGGTGTGTCAACCGAAACTCTCGACTCTATAAAGTTGGTCATGACGATACCCCTCGAAGGTTTTGTCGGCGACTCTTT
>JAFZPB010000165.1 GCA_017552595.1 Muribaculaceae bacterium | reverse complement strand
TCGAAGGTTATCGTAGAGTTCGTATCGTAGTCGCCGCGGCTTGGGTCGGCAAAATAATATTCAATCGCCTCGCGAAGCGAAATTTTATCGTCGCACGGATTCACGACGTCGTCGAGCGTAGTAACGACAATGGAAGGAGCTTCAAGCGATCGCGCCTTTTCAAAGACGCCGAGAGAAGTCTTAGCGCCATTGTTGGAACGTCGAGGATTGCCTAAAAGATCATAGTCCCAATTTACATCGCTCGGATTTCCAGCTCCGTCCGCTTTGGAGCTGGCTAGGATTTCATAAGGCGAAACCTCAGTCTCCACAAACAGGGGATCGGTTCCATTATAAATTTGATTCCCAATGCCGCTGAAACTATGTCCCGAGAGCGTATAGGTCGCGGTTACATTCGAACTTGTGGGAACGTCCTCGCTTCCATTCCGTACGATAATCGAGTTGACGACGGTCACTCTGGCCCTGTCGTCAGCAGTTTCTACGCCGTAGCCGCCGTTATCCGCTATCGTTGAGCTTTTGATTGAACTCTTAACTGAAGAACCAGAAGTTGCATTGATAGCAGCCGCATAGACGCCGCCCTTCTGATTCCCCGTTATAAGAACTTGCGTAATCACCGAGGCGTTATTCGCCTTCATTCCCTCAAAATGGACGCCATAACCGTCAGAAGCGCTAGAAGCATTTTTACCATTGTCGCTTATCGTCGCGTTGGCGAGTTGTACATATCCCGTCGAGTAAACGCCGCCTAAGCCGTTGTGAGTAATCGAGGTCGACTTACCGTCTATCGGTTTCGAATTTTGGTAGTTAACTACCACCATACGCGCCTTGTCTTTATTACTCGGCCTATTGTTGATGATACCGTAGCCGCCGTTCCAATCGACGCCGTATGCGACGCCGTCGACCACCTTATGACCCGTTACTGTCGCGCCGCTCGCACTTTCCGAATAAATGCCGTTGCCGATATTACGATAGATTGCCGAGTCAGTAGCCTTCACCGACCACGTTGTGTGAATACCGTCGCCCTCACCGACGCCCGCTCGCTCCCCATTCCAGGAAACAACGCAATTCTCTACGACAATATGACACTTCGCGACAATGCCGCCTTTCCCGTTATAGTTGACCGTCGTATCTTTATAGTACACGGTTCTGTCCGCATCAATGTTCACATGGATTCCGAACCCGCCGTTGTGATCGATTCCATAAACAACGCCGTTAACAGTCTTCGTGCCTGTAACGTCTAGACAGTTATTAGCACTTTTCGTCGTTACAATACCGTCTCCAGCATTGTGGTGGATTGCGGAATTGGTAACGGTTACCGAGCCCTTCGCGTTCACGCCGTCGGACGAGTTGTATGAGACAACCGCGTCGCTGAAAGTGAGCGCCACCGAGTTTAAAGTCTGTTCAACGCCCTTAAGTCCGTATGTTATCCCGATATTATTGAATGCTACCGCACTATTACTGGCCGTTACCGTAAAGACCGAGAAAGTCGCCGAACCGCCTTCGCCGTTTCCCTTGACAGTTATGTACTCGGTCCCAACTTTACCGTCGATCGTTATACCCTTGGTAATAGTAAGCGAACTTGAAAGCGTAATCGTTTTGTCGGTATTCGCAAGCGCATCCGAAAAGATAATCTTCGTCTTATTGTTCGCCGCCGCATACTGAAGAGCATCACGTAACGAACCGTCGCCCGAATCGTTGAGATTC
>JAFZPB010000164.1 GCA_017552595.1 Muribaculaceae bacterium | reverse complement strand
TTACGTCGACAAAGATAAATGTATCGGCTGCCGGTCGTGCATGAAGATTGGCTGCCCCGCTATCAGCATGAAGGACGGCAAGGCTGTCGACGACGCTACTCAATGCGTCGGTTGCAACGTCTGCAGTCAACTTTGTCCGAAGAAAGCATTCGTCAGCACAGCTAAGGAGGCTTGAACCGTGGAGACTAAAAATATCATAATCGTTGGCGTCGGCGGGCAAGGCTCGTTGCTCGCAAGTAAAATTCTGGGACACCTGCTGTTGAACGAGGGCTTTGATGTTAAAGTTTCGGAAGTCCACGGCATGAGTCAGCGCGGCGGCAGTGTTATAACTTACGTGCGTTTCGGCGATAAAGTTTATTCGCCTGTCGTCGATAAGGGGCAAGCTGATTTTATCGTATCGTTCGAGATATTGGAAACGGCGCGTTGGCTGTCGTATCTCAAGGCGGACGGGCAAATCGTCACGAACACACAGCAAATCGACCCTATGCCGGTAATTACGGGCGCGGCGGAGTATCCTGCTAACCTCGTAGAAAAAATTCGTGCGCAAGGCGTCAAAATCGACGCAATGGACTGCTTGACGCTCGCAAGACAAGCCGGCTCGCAAAAAGCGGTTAATATCGTCTTACTGGGTCGGCTGTCGCATTACTTTGATATATCGGAAACCGCGTGGCAAAATTCGTTGAAAGCTAACGTGCCGCCAAAGTTTTTGGAACTTAATCAAAAAGCCTTTGAACTCGGCAAGATGTTTGAGGGCTAAGCAAGTCTGGTTATCGTCTCGATAGAAGTAAGCAAATCGAAAACCGCCAATCATTTTCCTGCCTCCTGTAATAATTTTTGCTCTTGCAGGATTTTTTTTCATCGAAGAAACTATCCACAAACCATACAAAGGAGGTAGTTTCAATGGTTAATAACATCAACATTGCCAACGAACTTGGGGTGTTTTCGGCGGTTGTCGACGCAGATTTTAACACGGCGGAAAATGTACTTCTCGCAAGTGGATCTATCTATGGCTCGGCAGTCTTAAACTCCGGCGGGATAGTCGGCACGATCGATTCTTTCGCGGGCGTCGGGTCAGTCGCCTACAACACCGCGAACAGTCAAGTTTTCTTTGCGAACGGCTCGGCTTTCAGCTTCGCGCAGGGAGGTCAAACAATTTCGCTGACTTCGATTGGCAACACGAGCGGATTTCTGGGCTTTAACGACAAAGGTTTAAGTTATACGCCCTCTGTCGGCGATGGTAGCTTAGCTATATCGGTCACCGAAAACGGCGAAACAGTTTCGGCTGTGCTGAACGTCGTCGGCACGATAACTTACAATATTGACGGCTCCATTTCGCTAGGCGCGGGCACAATCGTCCAAAGTAATTTCGCGGACGGCGACATATTGACGATAGCCGCAAACAGCGACGCAAGTGGCTCAGTTCTTCTCAACGAAACGGGTTTAAACGTCACGTCCACGACGCCCGAGGCTATTAACATTACCATGGAAACGCCAGGCACGGCAACTCTTGCGTTTACTTCCATTATCGGCACGCTGAATTATAATAATGACACGGTTACAATCGCCGACGGCACGATAGTTAATATAGCGGGCTCGGACAATGGCAACTACACTGGATATTTTGCAGTTAGCGGCGGCACAGCCTCAGCCCGATACACTGCGGCTGGGGACGTTTATACCGTTAGCGACGGCGCAACCTTTACATGCAATCTCGCATGGAATAATGAGAACGTGATTCTTAAATTGAAAGGCGGCACC
>JAFZPB010000163.1 GCA_017552595.1 Muribaculaceae bacterium | reverse complement strand
TTGCCGGCGGATTTTCGGGGTTGGGCGATTCGACGGTGGGGAAGTCGCCTGAAGGAATGTCCTGTTCGGGCACGTGGATGATGTTGGTGAAACCGTAGCGGCGAAGGATTTCGGGAACGAGTTTCACGCCTGTGCCGTGAATAGGCGTATAGACGATTTTCAGGTCGGCATGGCGGGCAATCACGTCGGGGCTAAGCGACAAGCCTTTGATGGCGGTGAGGAATGCCTCGTCGATTTCTTCGCCGATGAGTTGGATGAGGTCGGGATTTCCGTCGAATTTGATGGTTTCGACTCCCTGGATGGCGTTGACGTGGTTGATGATGTTCACGTCGTGGGGGGCGATGATTTGTGCGCCGTCTTCCCAATAGGCTTTGTAGCCGTTATACTCTTTGGGGTTGTGGGAAGCGGTGATATTCACGCCCGATTGGCATCCGAGATGACGGATGGCGAACGAAAGTTCGGGAGTAGGACGGAAGTTCTCGAAAAGATAAACTTTGATGCCGTTGGCGGAGAACACGTTGGCAACGATTTCGGCGAACTTGCGGCTGTTGTTGCGGACATCGTGTCCGACTACGACTGAGATTTCGTCGCGGTCGGCGAATGCTTCGTTAAGGTAGTTGGCGAGGCCTTGAGTGGCAGCGCCGACTGTGTAACGGTTCATGCGGTTCGAACCGGCGCCCATAATGCCGCGAAGGCCTCCGGTGCCGAATTCAAGGTCCTTGTAGAACGATTCGATGAGGTCGTTTTTGTCCTCTGCTTCGAGCATACGACGTACTTCAGCACGGGTGGCTTCGTCGTAAGCGTCGCCAAGCCATACTTTGGCTTTTTCGGTTACGGTTTTTAAGAGTTCTTGATCCATTTTTAATTGATTAGGTATTTAGGTTAACTTATTATTTCTATCTCGCAAATTTACGTTTTTTTTGTGAAATTACCAAGTGAAATCGAATGAAGTTTCGTTGGTGTTGCCTACGGCGTCGGTGACGACGACTTTAAGCGTATGCGGTTTGCCGCGTCGGGGAAATCCGTCAAGCCGTCGGGAGATGGTGGCTGTTTTGCCATCGTGGTCGAAAACAACGAAACGGCCGTCGATATAGCATTTATAGGAGGCGATGCCGGAAAGGTCGTCGGAAATTCGGAGCGAAAGTTGTTTCAATGCAGTGGCGGTGGTGTCGCCGGGAACGGCCGTCACACCTGAAAATCCGCTGATAGACGGGGCATGGGTGTCGGTCATAACGGCATAACGTCCGAAGCGTTTCGCCTCAGTGACAAGAAAGTTGTCGTGAGGTTTGCTTTCGACGAACGAATAACCGCTATCGGATACTCTGACCATACACAATTTTGACTTGTCGGCACCGGCGGGGATGGGCATTGCGAGCATGAATGGCTGGTTGACAGCCACGTGGCTGTCGCCAACGCTTACAACGGGCGACAAGAAGCGGCTGTCGGGTTTTGATGCGACTTCGATGTCGGCGGTTTCAAAAAGCGTGAAAGGCATTACGACGACTTTTGCGTCGGCGGTGTCGATAAGCCTCATGCTGCCTGCTCCGACGGTTTCGCCTTTGTGTTCCACTGCTTTGCATGGCGATTTTTTTCCCTCGATTAGGAACGGTAGGGTAAAGGAGTTGCCGAAGTGATCGGCGAGGACAAATTCGCAATGGTAGGTGCGCTCCTCAAGAACGTAAATCACTCCGTTGAAGGCGTTGGTGGTCACGATGTCGGAAAGCGGATGTGTCGGCGGGTTATAGGTTGTCATCGTCCAGCGGCCTCCTTCGGCGTAATCGGGGAAATAGATGAGCGAATTGATGGCTCGGTTGTGCGGAAAATCGAAGTGGTCGATGGTGCGCCGATACATTTCAACGCTATCAACGAATAGCGACAAGTGCTTGATGCCGAAAATGTTTGATGAATTGTCCATTCGGTCGAATGCCTCGATCGCGGGAACAACTTTTCCCCATGCGGTAAACGGTTTGTTGAACGAGTCGGGCCCGCGTCGGGCGGGCTTTCCGGATGCCCCGTCAACCACAGCGCAGTCGAGTGGAATTAACGAGAGCCGACGCACTTCGGGCGGTGTCCGGTCGGTGATGCGGTCGGCATAGAATTGCAGCGGGTCGATGGCTCGGTCGGTGTCAATGCGACGAGTTTCGAAGTGTAGGTGAGGACCTGCCGATGAACCGGCATTGCCGCTTTTGCCGATTATTTCTCCGCGTTCGACGGGAATTTGGTCGGGCGTGAATGAAATATCGACCGAAAACGATTCTTTCTTAATCTGTTCGGCTTCAACGAGTTTGGTGATTTTTGGTGAAAAGGCTTCAAGGTGACCATAGACTGTGACAAGCCCGATGGCGGGGTGTGTGACATAAACGGCACGTCCGTAGCCCCATGGACTCACTTCGACTGCGGAAACGTAGCCACGTTCGACACTGTGCACAGCATGGCCCGTTGTGCCTTTCGTTTTGAAGTCGAGGCCTCCATGGAAGTGGTAGGGGCGAAGTTCGCCGAAGTTCCCTGCAAGCGACAACGGAAAATCGAGAGGCGACACGAGGTCGATGACGGTTACGGAGTCGGTAGTGGCAGTCGTGACCGTCGCAGAGTCGGACTGTTCGCCGCCGCAACTCCAAAGGACTGTAGCCAAGAGTAATATGACTGCCGAAATTCTCATTTTGCAGTCCGTTTTGCCGCCGATGCGAGTCGGCCGAGGAAATATGTCGTCGAGGCAGTGCCGTCCATTGTCGGCTCGTTGGTAGAATAGTCGCAGTAGTCGTCGTGATAAACAACGCGCGAGTTTTGGAAGTGCTCGTAGCGGTCGGCGTTGCGTAGATGAATGCCGAGAAGCGAATTATAAATAGATGTGTAAACCGGTCCGTCAACAAGTCCGCCCGTAATCGGGTATTTGCCTACGTTGTGGATAGGAGAGTGCGGGTCGGACGGTGTATCGCCGTCTTTAGGCAGGTCGATAATCATGCATTTGCCCCACGGGTTAACGCCGAACAGCCAGTCGCGTGCGGCGGTTTCATATTCGATGAAACGGCGGTCGCCCGTCAATTCACGATAGAGCATCGCCTGTGTGACGAATGCAACGGTGAAATTGTTGGAACACCAGACGAAGGGAATGCCGTTGCGGAAAGCGTTGTTGCCGGCACGGTCGATGACGCGTTGCAAGCCGGTACGCATGTTCCCGACAAATTCGTCGTTGCGGGATGCAAGTCGGAAGTGTCCGAGGTTAATGAAAGGATACCATTGGTAGTGGTATGCTGAATCGGCTCCCATCCACGGCGTTACAGGCTCTTGACGACCATAGTCGACGGCGTCTTTGATGTATGCGATGTCGGCGGTAACGGAGTGCATTTCGGCGGCGGCGAGTTCCATATCATCAACCCAGTTGTCCTCTTCGTAGTAGTAGGGCTGAGTGCAAGGGGCGGTTTGACAAGCACCAGGATTGGCCTTCGCAACGGTGTAGGCGTTAGCGGCACGTTCGGCAAGTAGTGAGGCGAATGCGGGGTCGATTTTGCCGAAAATGCGTGAGCCGATGGCAAAAGACGAGCAGAATTTGCCCACGGAAGATGCTAATCCCGTAGATTCGTTTTTGTTTTTGAAAAGTCCGTAAGGTTTTGCACTGCAGGGATATACGGGGCGTTCCTGCCCTACGCCCCATCCGTAGTCGACATTATCGCCGGCAGGCACTCCGGCGTATTTGTGGTCGCGGTCGTCGGCGATTTGGTTGAGGAACAGGTCGGGCTCGGGATTCATTTTCAGCATCCACTCGAGTCCCCAGCGGGCTTCGTCGAGAATGTCGGGGATTCCGTTTGCTCCAGCGTCGCCACGGGCGTCGTAGCGGTCGGCCCATACTTCGGGACACATTTCGTAGGCGAAAAGCATCTGATAGACGGCGTTTGCCGATGTGGTAAGATATTGGAGATAGTCGCTGGCGTCGTGCCATCCGCCAGTGACATCGACTTTTTCGCCATCACGTTCGCTGGCAAGCACGAGCCGCCCGTCGTGTTGGTGACAAGTGGCTTTCAGCGAGGGGTTGTAGCCGCAACGCTGTTGGCGCATATAGACAAGAGGCGCTTCGTTGGCGCCGGCATAAGCGTTGTCAGAAATTCTGAAATGCGGCGACAAGGTGCCTTGCGCCCAGATGAAGTATTCTCCTTCTTCCGTGACCGACGAGAAATAGATGCGAAGCGACATTTCGAATGGCTCCCACGCATCGGTAATGGCGACAGAGTCGGCAAGTACCGACTTGCCTGTATTGACGTTGACTATAAGATAGTTCTTGTAGTTGGCGGCCGAATAGACGGGCTGCTTATGGTCGAGGAGCATGACGGCGGCTTTGAAGTCGTCGGAGAGATAGCCCATTTGGTTGACGCGGATATAATTGGCTGCGAAGATATTTGCCGTCAATGTGAATGCCGCAAAAGATATAAGGATAAATCGCTTCATGAATAACAAAACGTGGATTTTACTGTCCGCCCGCCGAGGAGGAAAATACAATCCACATTGTTTTTGTTAACGAGGGTTAGGTATAAGATAATTTAATTTTGGGACTAATGCCTGATGGCTGTTGACTGTCCCATGCGTCCCATGTGTCCCGTCCGTGGGACACGGGACAGTTGGGACACTTTTGAGGAGTTATCTAAGAATTAATTGTGGGCGAGAAGTTTAGTCGCTGCGATTTCACTGTAAGCCAGCACGCCTTGCTGCGACGTTTCGACCGTCGTGAACGAGCCGTTGGGCGTAATCATCTTGACATGGCTGTCGTCGATGAAAGTCATGAACGTAATCGGGTCTTGGTCGTTGACGCTGACACTCCATGAGCGGTTCATCTCGTCGAAGTCAAGGCGGACAACTTGACGGTCGGTTTCGCCGGTGATAGTGTAGCCTTTTTTGTCACATTTGACAAGATAGCGTTGGTCCTCTCCTTGAATCAATTTTGTGCCTTCCGCCACAGGACTGTTGCCGCTCCAGAATTCAATACTGTTGAGCACGAGTATATCGGCTAGCAGAGTTACTTCGTAAACGGGAAGAATCCAGAATGCGAAGAAAACGAGTTCGTTGACGAACTTGTCACCAACATTTTTGTTCCAAGTGAGAAGTTTGTTGGATAATGAGAAACTGCCGATACATGACGAGAAACTGATCGAGCCGACAAGGGCGAGAACGACAGCAACTTTTAAGAAATTCTTTTTCATATTTTCGGATATTAAGGGTTAGTTGCAAAACAAGGATTTGAAAATATTCATTCCAACAGTGAGAATCATCACCGTCGGGACAACGAGCAGCAGGGAGTCGATGCGGTCGAGCATTCCGCCGTGTCCGGGAATCAGTTTGCCTGAATCCTTTACTCCGGCCGAGCGTTTGAGTGTGGATTCAAGCAGGTCGCCGAAAGTGGCGGCAAGGCTGACTACTACGGCGAGCATAATAAACTGGCCGATACCGTAGAACGGCGTCACTTTGGGAATCATGGTGGCGCAAAGTATGCCGCCGCCGATGGTGAAAAGGATTCCGCCAATCAGGCCTTCCCACGATTTCTTGGGAGAAACACGCGGGAAAAGGCGATGGCGGCCGATGGATATGCCGACGAGGTAAGCCCCCGTGTCGTTAATCCAGATTAGTCCGAAGATAATTGCCGCTAAAGCGGGCGACATGATATAGATGCAAACGAGGAGGGCAAGAGGCAACGCCACATAGATGTGGCCCATAAGGCTTGCCGACAGGCGTTTAAGCGGGTCGAAATCTTCGCTAAACACCTGTACTATAACCCGCGCCACAAAATACACGCCATAAATGAAGACGGCAATTTTAGCCGACGGACAGCCGGCAAAAAGGGCAATAATGGCATAAAACGCCACTAATCCGGCTAGAATGTCGAGGACGGTCACGGAAATGTGGCCCTTGATGTTTCCGGCTAATCGATAAAATTCGAAAAGGCCCAAAACGGCAAATAGGGCGCACAAGAGGCCCACCCAAAGTTGACCGCTGACGAGGGCGGCGATGATGAGTCCCACATAGATGCCCCCTGAAAGGGCGCGGATGGCAAGATTCTTAATCATTGGTAGAGTATTTTATTTGTTCACTTGGAAGCGGCGGTCGCCGTCATTGAAGAATGCCACGATTTGGCGAGCGGCGGCGATGCCGGAATTGATGTTGGCCTCAGCAGTTTGAGCGCCCATTTTCTTCGGTGTGAAGAATACGCGCCCGGGGAATTTTTCTTCAAGTGCTGCTGCATTGTCGGGCTTCACATCAGCGACATAACGAATGTCGGGACGGTCGGCAAGGGCTTTCTCAAGGCCCTCTTCGTCAACCACTTCCTTTCGTGCGGTATTGATGAGCACGCCGCCTTTGGGCAAG
>JAFZPB010000162.1 GCA_017552595.1 Muribaculaceae bacterium | reverse complement strand
CCTTCAGCCGACACAACAGTACAACCGTCGCCGTCAGCACTTGGGGGTGATGCAAAAATACTGAAAACAACAAAAATGGTCAAAATTTCCACAACTTTTTCTCAAAAAACTTGCATATTAACATAGAATGCTCCTTAGAGACACAATAAAGTTGAAAGAGGGTTTATAGGAAGTGGCTGCCGTCGCGGGAAATGGCGTGGTGGACAAGGAATCCTTTCCATAGGCGGCCGTCTTTGTTCTTGCGGGTACATTCCGACACGAAAAACGTACGCCGACATTCGCCGCCGTTAAGAAATTCGAGGAATTCCGTTTCGATGTTTCTAAGAACACGCAGGAACTGTCGATGTAAATATAACTGGCCTTGATATTTTATTCTTTTTTCGATGTAGAAATATGGATGCGGGCCGTCGATACAGACGGCGTTTTTGAAAAGGTCGGGAATATCGTCATATTTAAGCCGATCAAGAAGTTCGTTCCGTTCATAGCCCACTGAAATGTAGCCGTGAGTAAACCTGAAGCGGTTGATGGTCCACGTTTTGTGGATTTTGTACCCTAAAACGGTGTTGCCGTTCTGAAGCGATTCGAATTTTTTTGAAAGACGAACATACACAGGGTCGTTAGCGCCTTTCACCATTTTCAGGTACTCAAGTTTGCCGGAGATTGCGTTAATCATGTCGGGGACGCGCCTTTGCCGTTTGTCATAGTTCCATAAGAACGACCGTTCGGCATCGGCGATACCGTGGTAATTCCAGATATACAATAAGTTGCGGATGTCGCGGGCATATCGGCGTGCGGTATTGACTTTTTCATTCACCGTGAGGCCCGTCACTTCTTGATGTTCGTGTCGGCGCTGCAGCCGTGTTTTTTTCTCGTTGATTTCGAAACCTTGGTCGGCTATGATGCGCCGAACCTCTGTCATAAATTCCCCGTCGCGACTAAAAACGTAGTGATTCGACGAAAAAGTGATGTCGTCGGCATAACGTGTATAGGTTAAGTTAAAGCGTCGAGCGACGCCCGATAGCAGCATGTCGAGGCGGTCGCAGATGGCGTTGGTCAGGGTGGGGGATGTCGGTGCTCCTTGTGGAAGCACACACGGTGCAATTCTCTGATGGGCTGTCTCTTTCGAGTAGGGGCGATACGAGCATAGCCCGGCAAGAGTCGTCGCCACTTCATCGGTGAAATTGAACGGTTTGGCCATCAATCTGGCACGCACGCGGGCTTCCGAAATGCTTGGGAAGAAGTCCTTAAGGTCGAGGTTTAGGACATAGTTTTTTCCGACATGAGGAGCGGCGTTATCGACAATAGAAAGTCGAGGAACGAAACCTTTTGCAGCCGTCGAGGGTTTGTGGATGGCTTGGAGCAAAATGTTCACTATCCGAAGAATGTATTTCAGACTTTTGCACGGTGCGGAAATCGTGCGGGCCCCGCCCGACTTTTTGGGGATTTGGAATGAGCGATACCGTCCTTTACAGCGATTGGGATTGCTGAAATAGTTAAACTGCCACATATTGATGGTGGCGGCTTGCGAGCCATAAGCGTCGGTGATAATGTCGTTGAGCAAATAAAGCAAATCGCCTCTTGACCGGAGTAATTGCACAGATTGTTGTATAGCCGAGGTGTCCATAGTTTGTGTGGTGTGTTGTGTGTTAAAAACAAAGCGAATTGACAGTTCTGGCCGAATTAGTTTTCTTCATCATTGCGCAAGAGCGATACACGCAGTGTAAGAGTCTCTTGCGATACCGATTAAATCTCGGATTTAATCGGGTTATTTTATAACACCCGTCAGCGATTTGTGGAGTTTTCTATGAAAACGTAGCAAATCGTTTCGCAAGCAGGCTTGCGGACAGGATGCTATTGAGAAACGTTGTTTGCCGCCGTCGGGCCGAAGCCTCGGTCGCGGTCGAATGGCGAATTCGCCAAACTTGTTCAAAAGTTCGTCCGGTCAGAACTGTGTCAATGATCGCTTAGTGGGTGCAAAGTTAGTTGTTCTCCCGTCAACCTCCAAAAAAATATGACGAAAAATATCAACAAAATTTCGAGGCATTTTTACGGTCTTAATTCTCACCGATTTGCCAAAAAATGCCCGTCGGCTGGTGGGGAAAAACATTATTTAACTACTAAGGTGTGGAATTGACGACATTTTTTCGTAACTTTGTCGGTTGAATATAAAAATTGATAATAAACAACTACAAAAATATGGCACAACAAGACGACCTCTTTAAGAAAATCGTATCGCATTGCAAAGAATACGGCTTCGTTTTCCCCTCAAGTGAAATCTACGACGGACTGTCGGCTGTTTATGACTACGGCCAGAACGGTGTCGAACTTAAAAACAATATCAAACGCTATTGGTGGGAGGGCATGACCCTGCTCCACAACAACATCGTCGGTATCGACTCGGCGATTTTCATGCATCCGACAATTTGGAAGGCTTCAGGCCACGTCGATGCTTTCAACGACCCGTTGATTGACAACCGCGACTCTAAGAAACGCTATCGCGCCGACGTGCTCATTGAGGACCACCTCGCCAAGTTCGACGAGAAAATCGAAAAGGAAGTGGCTAAGGCCCGCAAGCGTTTCGGCGATAGTTTCGACGAGGCTCTTTTCCGCCAAACCAATCCCCGAATCCTTGAAAACGTCGAAAAGCGCGACGCGATTCATGCCCGCTTTGCTAAGGCATTGAACGACAACGACCTCGAAGAACTCCGTCAGATAATCATCGACTGCGAAATCGTTTGCCCCATTTCCGGCACTCGCAATTGGACCGAAGTGCGTCAGTTCAACTTGATGTTCAAAACCGAGATGGGCTCTACCGCCGACGGCGCGATGTCGATTTACCTTCGCCCCGAAACAGCGCAGGGTATCTTCGTCAACTACCTCAACGTGCAGAAGACGGGCCGTATGCGCATTCCTTTCGGTATCGCACAAATAGGCAAGGCTTTCCGTAACGAAATCGTAGCCCGTCAGTTCATCTTCCGCATGCGCGAGTTCGAACAGATGGAAATGCAATTCTTTGTTCGCCCGGGAGAAGAACTCAAATGGTTCGAACACTGGAAACAAACACGTCTCCGTTGGCACAAGGCTCTCGGTCTCGGCGACCACAAATATCGTTTCCATGACCACGACAAACTTGCCCATTACGCCAATGCCGCCACCGACATCGAATTTGAAATGCCGTTCGGTTTCAAGGAAGTGGAGGGAATCCACTCCCGCACCAACTTCGACCTCTCGCAGCATGAGAAATATTCGGGCAAGAAAATCCAATACTTCGACCCCGAACTCAACGAGTCGTACACTCCCTACGTCATCGAAACCTCGATTGGCGTTGACCGTATGTTCCTTTCCGTCCTTTCCGCTTCTTATGAAGAGCAGGCTCTTGAAGGCGGCGAAACCCGCGTGGTGCTTCATCTTCCGCAGGCTTTGGCTCCCGTCAAATGTGCCGTTATGCCGCTTGTCCGCAAGGACGGTCTGCCCGAGAAGGCACTTGAAATCGTCAACGACCTCAAATTCGACTTCACTACTCACTACGAGGAAAAAGACTCAATCGGCAAGCGTTATCGCCGTCAGGACGCAATCGGCACTCCTTACTGCGTCACCGTCGACCACCAAACTCTCGAAGACAACACCGTCACCCTCCGCGAACGCGACTCTATGGAGCAAACGCGCGTGGCTATCGATGAACTTCGCGGCATTATCAACGACCGCGTGAGCCTCAATGCCCTTCTTCGCCGTCTCGGCTAATTTCCGATTACTTCACCCGTCAAACGATTGAAAATGAAAAGTCTTCCGAAAATATTGTTAATCGTCATTGTGGCAGCGATTGCCGGCTGCTCGGTAGGCAATGACTCCAACACTTGGGAAGAATATGCCGACTGGCGCAACGCCAACGACGCATGGCTCGAATCCAAACTTGAGCAGACCAGTTACTATCGCAAAGTCGTGCCGAATTGGGACCCGACGGCTTTTGTCCTCATCCACTATTTCAACGACAGGACTAAGACGATGAAGAACCTCTCCGCGCTCGCCACATCAACCGTCGATGTGAAATACCACGGCCGCCTCTACAATGACGAACCTTTCGACTCGTCGTATCGTCAGACCACTTACGGCGACAGCATATTCCGCACTAAGGCCAATGCCGTCATCGTGGGATGGACGATTGCTCTCGAGGATATGCGCGTGGGCGACACCTGCGAGGTGATTGTGCCTTACCGTCAAGCATATGGGGCCAATAGCACGACTGCCATTCCGCCGTATAGCAACTTGGTTTTCGGCATAAAATTTGTCGATATCCCCAACTACGAGACTCCGTCGAAGTGACCGACCCTCGTTCCCTCAAAATAGAAGATTTCAACTATCCGTTGCCCGACGAGCGTATCGCTAAGCATCCGCTCGCCGAGCGCGACCGCTGTCTGCTTCTTGTCCGCCAGCCCGACGGCTCTGTCGGCCGCAGAATCTTCGCCGACCTGCCCGACCTGCTGCCCGCCGACTCGATGCTCATCTATAACAACACTCGGGTAATTAATGCCCGTCTGCGTTTCCGAAAAGGTGAGAATGCCGATGGGGCTTTAATCGAAGTGTTTTGCCTCGAACCGGCATCGCCCGCCGACTATGAGCAAAACTTCGCTTCGACAGGCTCTTGCTCATGGCACTGCTTTGTGGGAAATTCCAAGCGGTGGAAGGACGGAAGCCTGAAGATGCGCCTCGATGTGGTTGGCAAAGATTTGACACTAACGGCGTTGCGTCTCTCGAAAGAGGGAAATGCTTCAGTGGTGAAATTCGAGTGGGACGCCGACGTGACATTCTCGCAAATAATTTCCGCGGCCGGCGAAATCCCCATCCCTCCATATCTCAACCGAGCCACTGAGGCGAGCGATGAAAGCGACTATCAGACAGTATATTCGCGCATAGAAGGTTCGGTTGCGGCTCCCACAGCCGGCTTGCATTTCACCGATGAAGTGCTATCTGCAATAGCCGAAAGGGGCATTCCTTCGCGCGAACTGACGCTTCACGTCGGCGCAGGCACGTTCCAGCCCGTAAAAGCCGACAATATCGGCGAACACTTGATGCACAGCGAGTTTATCGCCGTCAGCCGAAGCCTTATTGAAGAATTGGCCAATACCGACCGACGTGTGATAGCAGTCGGCACCACCTCCGTCCGTACGCTCGAAAGCCTTTTCCACA
This sequence comes from Muribaculaceae bacterium, assembly GCA_017552595.1. Lineage (GTDB taxonomy): Bacteria > Bacteroidota > Bacteroidia > Bacteroidales > Muribaculaceae > RUG14106. The sequence goes on along the minus strand of JAFZPB010000162.1, from coordinate 22,297 downwards.
TCGGCCGTCGCATTATCCGAGGACAGTCCGCCACCACGCTCACCCAATGGGAGGCCTATGACGACCCTGCGCCCGAAATATCAGTCGCAGATGCTATGAATGCAATTATCGATTATCTTGACAGCATCGGCAGTGACACACTCATAGCCTCCACGCGTATAATTATCGCCCCTGGTTATCGTTATCGTATCGTCAAAGGAATGGTGACGAATTTCCACCAACCGCAGTCCACACTGTTGCTTCTCGTGTCGGCATTCGTCGACGGCAAATGGCGCGAAATCTACGACTACGCCCTCGCCAACGACTTCCGTTTCCTTTCTTACGGCGACGCCTGCCTGTTCCTCTCTTAAAGAATTTTTAATTGTATTATAGTATTCCGAAACATTGTTTCGGAATACACTACAGTCGTGTAATGTCGAAATTGGCGATGGGCGTGACATCGGGAAGATGTCGTGGAGTAGTTTTGTGTGGTGTGGAAAATTTGAAGGCGATGCCGAGATGGAGACGCCTCGATACTGGTTTGTCGTCAAGAATATAGTATAGGTTGTCGGCATAGAATTTCTCAAGGTCACCTTCGGTGTCAAGAAGGTCTCGAACGCCGACGGTGAGTTGTAAACGGTCGTTCAGTAGTGATTTAGTCCAGTCGATGTCGAGCGACAGGTTTGATGCTGTCACGACGTTGCCGGCTACGGTATGCCATTGATAGTTGAAAACAATGTCGATAGCACCCCACTTCTTAAGATTGAATTTGTTGTCTATGTGGCAGAACCGTTGCCAGAGGATTTTTTGGAGTTCGCTACCGGGGTTTCTCACCCACGAGACGCCTATGTTAGCGTCGAGCGACCACCATGGCTTTATGTCGTTATTATAGGCATAAGTGAAAGTGAGGGCCGTTGTCCGTCGGAAGTTGATTTTGGTGGAGGAAATTGTCGAAGCGTCGACAGCGGTATAAGTGGTGACTATGGGAGAATAGTCGATAAGCCATGATGTTGATAACGAGTGGTGGTTGTAGAAGGCTTGCGCTGTGAAGAGGTCATTAACGGTTGAGTGCAGTCGGCTGTTCGACGCCACAATCATCATTTCGTCGTTTCTTCGGACGATTCCGTCGGTGTTGGCGAGCGATGGGCGAATAACTGTGCGTTCTGCCGAAAGGAATGCGCTGAATTTCCCCGCATTAAAACTTGCTTTGATGTAGGGCAAAAAGCGAAATGACGGTTCGGTGATATCGCCTTCAATGTTGTCTGTTCTGTGAATATATTCACCGGCAAGCCGTGCGTCCACTGAGAATTTACCTATTGGAATATTTCCGCCGAGTGAAGCGCGGTAAAGCCTTTCGAATTGTCGGCTTGATATGACTTCTTCGTTGAGTTTGTAAGTGGATGTCCGCTCGGAGAAGAAATAATTGCAACATATGTCGAGACCGTGGATGATGCCGATTGCCGGGGCGTTGAATGCGGCCGCTGCTGAATAATTTCGTGATTTGGAGTGGTCGAGGTCCTTATAGCCTTGACAGGCTATCCATTCCGGCACATTGAAGTCGGTAAGTATTTCGTCGCCTTGTAGTCCCGTGAATCGATTGTAGTCGATTCGGGCTGAAAGAGTGCGACCGCCGATAGAGTCGAAAGCGATAGAGTATGCCGCTACGGCATTTGTGAAATCGGAGTGGTCGCGCGAAATCTGCATCGCTTTGCCGTCCGCTTCCACTTCCTGCCCTGGTGCGTAGGCGACTTCAAGACACTTTTCAAACCTGCCTGTGGCCGTGGTGGGAAACACTCCATATCCGTCAAACTGCAATGCCAGCGACTGAAGTCGAGTGGGGTTTAGCACCACGCCGGCAAAATAGTCGGTTCGACGGGTGGTTTTGTCGATTTCTCCGCGACGTTCCTGCCGGTTTGCTTTGTCGGTGTCGATAAACGTTTCGTGGCGAGTTTTATCCTCTTCGGTATGGTAGAAAGTAAATCCGCCGAAGAAATTGTATTTCTTGTTGCCGGCGTTGAATTTCAAGGATGGGATAAAATCGTTGGCGTAGAACAACGACGAGAATGCGTCGGCATTGATAGCACAATCGAAGCCAATGGTGTCACGGGGTGTCGTCTGAGCGGCCACACCGATAGTCGCTACCGTCGTGATAGCGAGTAACATAGTTTTTATCCTTGTGCCAAACATTCGGCAGGGTTATTTCTTGGGATTGTCGGCCTTGTTTGCGTCAGAGGCCTTGATGTCTTTTTTAGTGCCGATTCTGTCGGGTTTTCTTTTTAAATCGGCTTTGGGCTTTTGCCTTTCGACTTTAAGGCGCTCGGACTTTTTAGGTGCAAAATGACAGTCGCCGTTGTCTTCACAACTTTTTTTTGACACCCTCCTTTCAGGTACTACGACTTCATTGTCGGCTTTTTTACAAACTTGACGTTTCGAAGGCATAGCGGCAGCGGCTGAGAGTGTGAAAACTGTAGCGATAGCGAGAGTGATAATAGTTTTCATGATACATTCAGATAAGTTGCAATTTGATTTACAGCCGTAAAGTTAGCCAATACTTCCGTAAGTTCAAAATATTTAAATAAAAAATCCTTCGAGGAGAGCCCGAAGGATTTTTCATTCTCACGAATGCCGTAAATCACGGAGTGTGAAAACCTGCATTATTTCTTTGGCTTATCAAGTTTGCCTGGGTCGAGTTTGCCGTCGTCTTTTCTTTCGGGTTTGTCGCCACCTTTTTTGTCACCCTTTTTGGTGTCGGGTTTTGATGATAGATTGTCGAGTTTTTTGCCTTCAAGTTTGTGCTTTGAGCAGCATGGCTTGTCGGCTTTTTCGCCACAATTGTCGAGTTTAGACTTGTCGCATTTTTCGAGTTTATCTTTGCCTTGAACTTTTGAGCAGTCCACGTCTTCGTGGCAAACGGTCGATGCGTTCACTGCGAAAGCGAAAAGTGCGGTGAGGACTAATGTCAATACTTTTTTCATAATAATTGTGATTTTAAATTGTTAGTAAATGATGTTAGTTGATTCGAGTTTTTGCCGGCCATTTGGTCGGGATTTCGTCGGTAAAATTAGAAAAATGTTGCGAAACGGCAAAATTTTGCGACAAAAAACCGCAAAAATGGGCAATTTTGTTGTCGTTGTGACTACCGGAGTGCTTCTATAAGCCTGCGGGCGCCTTCGACGACGGTACATCGCGGGCAACCGACGTTTATTCGCATAAAGCCTGCGCCTTGACTGCCGAACATTGCCCCGTCGTTGAGGGCGATATGTCCGTGGTTGACGATGCGGTCGATAAGTGTATTATGGTCAAGTCCGAGGCCGCGGAAGTCGAGCCAAACGAGAAACGACGCTTGGGGGCGAATTACCCTTGCTTTCGGCAGACCTTCATGCAACAAAGTCTCTAATTCCGAGATATTTGCGGCAATATATTCCACAAGGTTGTCAACCCATTCGGCACCATGACGATAAGCGGCTTCAGCCACAATGGGGGCTTCGAGCGAGGCTTCGGCGAAACCGTTTGCTTCCATCCACGAGAAGAATCCTTCACGCAATTCGGGATTCTTCACAACGCACCATGAACCGGTGATTCCCGCCACATTGAAGGTTTTCGAGGGAGCGCCGAAAGTGACCGAAACGGCTGCTGCATCATCGCTGACGGATGCGAAAGGAGTGTGGTGGAATCCTTTGTGAATCAAGTCGCCGTGGATTTCGTCGCTGACCACCACCACGCCGTATTGGCGGGCAAGCGCAGCCACTTTTCGAAGTGTTGCTGCCGGCCAGCATATGCCGATAGGGTTGTGGGGGTTGCAGAGAATTATCAGTCGCGGATGTTCGCTGGCGAATATGTGCTCAAGGTGGTTGAGGTCCATGTCGTAGCCGTCGTTGGTTTCGACAAGGGGATTTTCGACGACAATGCGGCGGTTTGCTTCAGTGACATTTCGGAAGGGGTGATAGACAGGCGGTTGAATAGCCGCCTTGTCGCCGACGGAGGTAAAATAGTTTATGGCGTAAGCGATTCCTTTGACGATGCCTGGCACATGAAGCATTTCCTCGCGACGAATTTCGAAACCGTTGCGGGAGCGTTGCCAGTCGATGATGGCCTGCCAATAGGATTCCGGCGGAACGGAATAGCCGAAAACGGGGTGGGAGAGTCGTCGGGCGAGGGCTTCGGTAATTTCGGGCATCACGGGGAGGTCCATGTCGGCCACCCACATAGGAAGAAGGTCGTGACGGCCGAAAAGTTCATCAAGCATTTCATATTTCACCGCACATGTGGCGTGTCGGTCGATTGCGTTGTCAAACAGTTCTTTACAGTTAATCATGGTGAGATTGCTGTCCTACGTTGAAGGATTCTATCACAAAGTTACGATTTCCGACGCATCTCTCCAAAAAATTGTGTAAAAAACTTCCTCAGGACGTTAGGCAACCTAATGTTTTGTTTTTTGAAAAAGATGTTGTAACTTTGCAAAAACGAGTTGAATCAAAACAATTTATTCATACATAATTTTTTTATCACAATGAAATCTAAGAAATTTCTTTTGGCGGCTTTTGCAGTGTTATTCGCAGTGACATTCGCCGCTTGCGGTGGTGGTGACGAACCCGACCCCGAACCCGTTGACCCCGACGTGCTTGACATCTCCGGAGGAGAGGATACCCCAAATGGCATTCATTTCAACGGTCTGTACTATCTTTTGGAGGGCACGACGGCAACGGTGAACAAAGCCGATGAAGAAGTGATTGACGTTACAGTCCCTATGAAAGTAAAGCGAAGCGGGAATGTTTATACTGTTACTACTATCGGCAATAGAGCGTTTTACATGTGCCAGGGCCTTGCCAATGTGTCGATGTCTTCATCTATTGAAGAAATCGGAGAGGCGGCTTTTTCAGGTTGCACAAGTCTCACCATAATTACGATTCCTGCCAGAGTGAAAGAAATCAAGAAAAATTGTTTCAGCAGTACAGGATTGAAATCTGTTGAGATGCCTACGGGCCTTGAAAAGATTGGCGACTATGCATTTAACGGTAGCCCTCTCAATGAGCAGACGAAAATGTCTTCCGGAATCACTGAAATCGGCAACTATGCGTTTTACGGTTGCTCGCTCGTCAACTTGAAAAGCCTGCCCGCATATATCCAAAAGATAGGCAATTTGGCTTTTTATGACTGCAAATTTACAGAACTCTCATTCCCGTCTTCGTTAACTCAAATGGGCGAAAGGGCTTTCGGCGACAGCAGTCTTAAATCAGTCACAACCCCAGCCAATTTGAAAGTTCTTCCTAAAGGGGCTTTCCAGTACTGCAATAATTTGGAGACAATTTCAATTGAAGGGGTTACGGAAATTGGCGAAGATGCTTTCCAGTGGTGCCAGAAACTAAAAAAGGTTTATATTCCTTTGAGTGTGATTAAAATTGGCAAGGCCGCCTTCTTCGACTGTAGTGAATTGGCGGAGGTGTCCATTTCCTCAAATGTCAAAAACATAGAAAACTTCGCTTTCTCCAATTGCTATAAGTTGCGTGAAGTTACTTGTTATGGTACCAACCCGCCTACTCTCGGCACAAACGAACCGTTTACACCGACGTATGCGTCAAGCAATAAACTATATGTCCCTAAAGGTTACGTCAACGCCTATAAGAATAAGGGATATTCTACTTACTTCGGGAAGTTCATAGAACTTTAATCCAAACAATTACTGCTTGCCGAACGGCACATTGAAGGTTCGGTAAGTCATAATAAATACGCTCCCGTGTGGCGGAAACGCAACTCGGGAGCGTTGTTTTTATCCATTCTACTGACGATGTCGACAATTATTGCCCATCCAAATCTCAATTTTTTTCGACATTTGGATCGTAAATAATTGCACGTTTTGCATGGATAATGCTCTATGGGTGGACGGCGGCCGTATTCACCCAAGGTTGTATTGAGGTTGCATCCCTTTGGGGGAGTATTCTATCACAAAGTTACGTTTTCCGACGCATCTCTCCAAACAAATGAGCAAAAAACTTCCATCAGAACGTTAGGCAGCCTAATGTTTTGTTTTTTGAAATAGATATTGTAATTTTGCAAAAACGAGGTAAATCAAAACAATTTATTCATAAATAATTTTTATCACAATGAAATCTAAAAAATTCCTTTTGGCGGCATTTGCAGCGTTATTCGCAGTGACCTTCGCTGCTTGCGGTGGTGGTGACGAACCCGACCCCGAACCTGTCGACCCCGACGTGCTTGACATCTCAGGAGGAGAGGATACACCAAATGGCATCCATTTCAACGGTCTGTACTATCTTTTGGAGGGCACGACGGCAACGGTGAACAAAGCCGATGAAGAAGTAATCGACGTTAAAATCCCCATGAAAGTAAAGCGAAGCGGGAATGTTTATACCGTTACTACTATTGGCAAAAGAGCGTTTTACATGTGCCAAGGTCTTGCTAATGTGTCGATGTCTTCATCTATTGAAGAAATCGGAGAGGAGGCTTTTTCAGGGTGCAAAAGTCTCACCAAAATCACGATTCCTGCCAGAGTGAAAGAAATCAAGAAAAGTTGTTTCAGCAGTACGGGATTGAAATCAGTTGAGATGCCTGCGGGCCTTGAAAAGATTGGCGACTATGCCTTCTATGGTTGCCCTCTCAATGAGCAGACGAAAATGTCTTCCGGCATTATCGAAATTGGCAACTATGCGTTTTACGGTTGCTCGCTCGTCAACTTGAAAAGCCTGCCCGCATATATTCAAAAGATAGGTAAAATGGCTTTTTATGAATGCAAATTTACTGAACTCTCATTCCCGTCTTCGTTAACCCAAATGGGTGAAAGTGCTTTCGGCGAAAGCAGCCTTAAATCAGTCACAACCCCGGCTAATTTGAAAGTTCTTCCAAAAGGGGCTTTCCAGTACTGCACTAATTTGGAAACAATTTCAATAGAAGGTGTCACCGAGATTGGCATGTATGCTTTCCAATGGTGTCAAAAACTAAAAAAAATATACATTCCTCTGAGTGTGACCAAGGTCGGTTGGTCGGCTTTCTACACTTGCAGTGAATTGACAGATGTGACGATTTCCGCAAATGTAAAAAGCATAGATAGTTACGCATTTAGCAGTTGCTACAAGATTCGCACTGTTTATTCTTACGCTACGACCCCGCCGTCTCTCGGCTCAAGCGACCCATTTGAGAATAAATATGCGTCAAGCAGTACCCTTTTCGTACCTCACGGCTGCACAACCGCCTATAAGAACAAAGGATATTCAACTTATTTCGGCACAATAAAAGAGTTGAGTTAAGTCCGTCTTCAATGCATATCGAGTCGGAAATAGATATAGATATGCTGAAACAAATACGCTCCCGACTGCGACTTTTCGCAAATCGGGGGCGTTGTTTTTATGAGTCGGAAATGGAAAAAATGTGCGATTTAACAACTTTTGGACTTTTCTGATAAAGAATTTCGCGGAAATTTGCTAACTTCGCATATTGTTTCAACGTGTGCACGCGCGTGAGGAGCAAAAACCATAATTCCCGACGCTTTGCGCGTCAACTAAAGAAACAACCGACAATGGTAAGCAACGTTCGATATACTCCTGAACAAGAGGACCAGATGGTCCAAGCCGCCTTTCAAGACGTTTTGAAGGGCTACTTGGAGAGTAACCACCGCAAAAAAGTGGAAATCATCGAGCGTGCATTCAATTTCGCCCGCGAAGCACATCGGGGCATCCGACGCCGCTCAGGCGAGCCGTATATTCTCCACCCCATTGCGGTGGCGAAAATAGCCAGTCAGGAAATAGGTTTGGGTTCAACATCCATTTGCGCCGCGTTGCTTCACGACGTCGTCGAGGACACCGACTACACCGTCGATGATATCCGCAACAATTTCGGCGAAAAAATAGCATCAATCGTCGATGGTCTGACGAAAATTTCCGGCGGCATATTCGGCGACAAAGCCTCGATTCAAGCCGAAAACTTCCGAAAACTGCTCTTGACAATGGCAGAGGATATCCGCGTTATCCTCATTAAGATGGCCGACCGCCTTCACAATATGCGTACCCTCGGTTCGATGGCCCCCCACAAGCAGTTTAAGATTGCCGGCGAAACGCTCTATATTTATGCCCCGCTTGCACACCGCCTTGGATTGTACGCCATTAAAACCGAACTTGAGGACCTTGCTTTCAAATATGAGCACCCCCAAGCCTACGAGCGTGTGAAGAGCCAGATTGTCGCATCGGAAGAGGAACGCAACCGACTTTACAACAATTTTGCCGCCCCAATCGTCAAGCGCCTTGAGGAAAAAGGCATCGACTTCGTGGCATTGAACCGTGTGAAGTCGGTTTATTCTATTTGGCGGAAGATGGAAACCAAGCAGATTCCCTTCGAGGAGGTTTACGACCTCTATGCCATGCGCATCATTTTCCGCTGTGAGAACAATATCGAGAAGGAAAAATCCATCTGCTACGACATTTACAACACCATCACTTCTTGCTACCACCTTCATCCAGAACGCACACGCGACTGGATTGTCAATCCGAAGGCCAACGGCTATCAGGCATTGCATATCACGGCAATGGGTCCCGACGGAGTGTGGGTGGAAGTGCAAATCCGCAGTGAGAGGATGGATGAAATCGCAGAGCGCGGTTTTGCTGCCCATTGGAAATACAAAACCGGCGAATCGGAGGAGGAAACCGAACTCAACAAGTGGATTCAGACCATCCAGGATATTCTGAAGAATCCCGAGCCCAATGCTCTCGACTTCCTCAACACATTCAAACTCAATCTTTTCGCCTCTGAAATCGTTGTGTTCACCCGCGACGGCGACGTGCTAAATCTTCCGAAAGACGCAACTGTGCTCGACTTCGCATTCAATATCCACACCAACATCGGCGCGACTTGTATAGCCGCAAAGGTGAACCACAAACTTGTTCCGCTGTCTCATAAACTTAATTCGGGCGACCAAGTGGAAATCCTCACATCGAAGACACAAACGCCTAAGGAGGAGTGGATTAACGATGTGGTTACAGCCCGCGGAAAAACACGACTTCGCTCCGCTCTTAAAAAGCAGCGTCACATTGTAGTGGAAGCGGGCCGAAAAATCTATCGCGACTTCCTCGTCGACAACGAGTTGCCCGCATCCAACGATATGACATCGCGCATTATCAGCGAATTGAAGGTGAAAAATCGTGAGGACCTCTATTATCAGTTGGGCGAAGGAAAAATCACTCTTACCGAAGATTTTGTCAACCAGTTGAAGTCGTCAACGTCGAAATTGTCGCGCTTTTTCCGTTTTGGCTTTGGCGGAAACAAAACCGACAACACACCATCAAATAAGGACCTCTCCCGCCAAAACGACACTTCCGACGACGTTGACACACCCAAAATCAACACCAAAGAGGTTTATGTTCTTCGCTACGGCAACAATGAGGATAATTTCCGCTTCGACGATTGCTGTCATCCAATCCCCGGCGACGACGTGTTGGGCTTTATCGACGACAATGGCGAGGTGGTGATTCACGACCAAAACTGCCCACACGCCCAGGCCCTCAAAGCCACTCGTGGGCAACGTATCGTCGCCACACGCTGGGAAGAGGAAACGCCGAACGAATTCCTTGCCGCCATCCATGTGGAAGGTATCGACCGCATTGGCATTCTTCATCAGATTATCGGAATTATCTCTCAGGATATGTCGTTCAATATGCGTCGTCTCAACATCGAATCCGACAAGGAAGTGTTCCGTTGCGACTTGTCGCTGATGGTGAACAATGCCGAAATCGTCACCAACCTATGCGACAAACTTAAAAAAATCGACGGAGTGAAAATAGCAAACCGTGTCAGTTGACTCCGACGAAGATTTCTGATTAACAAACATCGACTCGAAATATATGGCAAACGAAACGAAAAAAATACTTAAGCGCAACACGGCATTCCATTTGCTGGTGTTTGTGATTACGGCATTCGCTATCGTGTGGTTCCTCCCGACGTCAGATAAGGAATCGTATCGGTACGAGGTTGGCCACCCTTGGGCTTACGGACTTTTGACTGCCCCTGCCGATATGCCTATCTACCTTGACTCGGCTCGTTGTCGAGAAATCCGCGACAGCATCAACAAGAATTTTCCGCCAGTCATCGTCAGGAATCTCGAACAAGAGGAAAAAGCCATCACAGCCGTTAACGAGGCGCTTGCTAATGTCGAGGGTTTCCCTGCATCTGAAAGGGCCGCAATCGTGTCGCGTCTTAAAGCGTTCTACTCGTCGGGAATCATCAATTCCCGTACTGCATCGAGAATTCAGTCGGGCCGATTGAAAACTGTGCGTGTAATCAAGGGAAACGTCACTTCCGAAATCGACGCCTCTGGCTATATTTCGCCGAAGTCGGCTTACAGCCAACTCGACAGCCTTTTCCCCGAGCCAATCCACAAAGCCGCTTTCAATCAAATCGGTCTTGCCAACATCATCACTCCAAATATCGAGTTGGACACTATCGCGTCGAACAAACTTCGCGAAGAAATCTACAACAAGGCCGTGGCTCCCACTGGTCTTATTCGCGAAGGCGAGCGCATTATCGACCGCGGTGAAATCGTTTCCGCCAAAATTCACAACACCCTAAAGCAATATGAGAAAATCGTCGCCGACCGACAGAGCAAAGTCCAATCCAACGGATTCTTCTTCTTTGTCGGCAAAATCGGTTTCATTCTATTGTCGCTGTTGTTGCTTTTCTTCTATCTGAGGATATTCCGCCCGCGTCTGTTCGCTTCGTCGAGATCGACGATTTTCATCTATCTGCTCGTCGGCGTGTTCGTTATCGCCAACTACATCATAAGCGCCCACGTGGTCAGCGGAATGTATCTTATTCCGTTCACGATAATTCCCATCGTACTGCTTGCGTTTTTCGATTCACGTACGGCTATGACTGTCCATATCGTGACGATTTTCCTTTCGGTGGTGGCTGCGCGCACCCATTTCGAATTCCTGTTCATGCAGATGATGGCGGGAGCGACGGCGGTCTATTCCCTGAAGGACCTCTCTCGCCGTAGCCAACTCCTCCGCACGGCCATCCTCGTATTCTTCGCCTATGCCATTGCCTATGTCACATACGAATTGATGACTATCGGCACGATTTCCGACTATATTAAGCGCATTCTGCTCTTTACGGGCATTAATGCAGTGTTGATTTCGTTCGCTTATATCCTCATCTTCGTGTCGGAAAAATTATTCCGCTTCACTTCCGTTGTGACGCTTGTCGAACTTGCCGACACCAACACCCGACTGCTTCAGACGTTGTCGGAAGAGTGCCCGGGAACGTTCCAGCACTCTATGTCGGTCAGCACGCTTGCCACCGATGCCGCACGCGCCGTCGGCGCTAACGTGCAACTTATCCGCACCGGCGCGATGTATCACGACATCGGCAAAATCGACAATGCCGCCTTCTTCACCGAAAACCAGAAGGGCGTCAACCCCCACGATTCGCTCGACCCCGTATCATCGGCGAAGATTATCATCAACCATGTCGCCGACGGACTGAAACGTGCCGAAAAGTTCAAACTTCCCGAGCCTGTCAAGGATTTCATTTCACAACATCATGGCCGAGGTGTGGCAAAGTATTTCTACAACACTTATTGCAATGCCCACCCCGATGAGGATGTTGACCCTGAACCCTTCATGTATCCCGGGCCGAATCCCCAGTCGCGTGAAACGTCAATTCTCATGATGGCCGACTCCGTTGAGGCCGCTTCGCGTTCGCTGAAGGAATTTACTGTCGAGGCAATCACAGCCCTTGTCAACAAAATCATCGACAGTCAAGTGGCCGATGGCCTTCACGACGACTCCAATATCTCCTTCCGTGATATAAAAATCATCAAGGAAGCGTTTATCCGCCGGCTTGGCACCATCTACCATGCACGAGTGGAATATCCCGAACGCATCAATTCTTCCAAAAACAAATAAAATTCACACCGTTATCACCACGTTCTACTTCATATTAGGAATCATCGCACTTGTGGCAGCCGTCGTACTGCTCTTCAAGCCGATTGTGCCGTCACCATTCGTGGCTTATGGCGGCTTGTGGTTGCTGAATCTCAGCCATCGAGTGTGGATTGACCCCAACCAACTGATATTTTGGGGCATAGCGGTAGTGTTGCTGATGCTCATCAATTTTGCCCGTCCCGATGTCAAACACTCCACAACAGCAGCCGCGTATCCATCAGCCGGAGCAATCGTCGGTGCTCTATTGGGCATCGTCGCTTTTCCCGACAACGCAGGATTGATTATCGGCTCCGCTCTCGGTGCGATTCTCGGCGCGTTTGCCTTTTCCCGCACTCCTCGCGGCAGATTGGCGGTAAAATTTCCTTCTTCGAAGTTTTTTGCTTACCTTTGTAGCGTCGGGTTGCCAGCGGTGGTCACTTCGTGCATCGTTGCGCTTCCCGTCTTAATGACATATTTAATTCCTGAACAAATTCTACAATAATGAAACATTTCGCACGATTCATATTATTCCTCTTTGTCGTCGGCCTCGCAATAAGCATGGCTCAGGCACGTCCCAAAAAGCCTGTTATTACCACAGAAGCCCCAAATATGGAGCGGATTAAGACTGTGACCGGCAACGCGAAGTCGCCGTACTATTTCCCGAAACTTATGGCTAAGTTTATGGAAAATGACACCCTTATGGCTCATGAGGAATATCTCTACCTTTATTTGGGCTACGTTTTCCAGGAGGACTACGACCCTTATCGCCACTTCGAATGTCCCAAACATATTAAGGACCTCTATATTAAGAGCGAACTCAACCGCGCCGAGCAGGACTCGGTGTTGAAATACGCCAAGATGGCAATCAATGACGTGCCTTTCGACCTTGACCAACTCAACTTCCTCGTTTGGGCATACGAAAAGCGTCAGAAAAAGGCCCTCGCCAAGATTTGGCAACATAAACTCGACCGCCTCGTCACCGCCATCCGTTCGACGGGCACCGGTCTTGACCCCGAAAACGCTTGGTATGTCATTTATCCCAGCCAGGAGTACTTCCTCCTGCAAAAACTAAGTGTCACCAATTCGTCATTTGTCGAGCCGTACTACGAGTGCTTGAGCGTGAAAAAGCAGGGTGGCGACACATCCGACAACTATTATTTCAACATTCGCTACATTCTCGAAGAATACTACCGAAAGCATCCTCAAGAGAAATAATCCTTCAATAATGGCGGATTATGTCGGAGTCAAATCAAAAACATTCCAAACTCTCTGAACTTGAAAGTCGGTCAGTAGGTCGGTTGCTATGGGAATATAGTCTGCCGGCAGTTGTGGGCATGATGGTCATGTCGCTCTACAACGTAATCGACCGTATTTTCATTGGGCAGGGCGTGGGAGCCGACGCTATCGCAGGTTTGGCAATCACATTTCCTGTGATGAACCTCTCGGCGGCTGTCGGTGTGCTGATTGGCGTAGGTGCAGGCGCAAGGATGTCGATTGTTCTTGGACGCAAGGACCACCGCAGCGCCGAACTTATTCTCGGCAACTCGCTGACTCTCACTTTGGTCAACGCCATTATTTATCTTACGATTTTCACCATCTTTATCGATGATATTCTGATTGCCTTCGGTGCAAGTCAGAACACCCTTCCCTATGCGCGCGACTTCATGCTCTATATTATTCCGGGGTTGCTGATGACCAACATCACCTACAACTTCAACAGTCTGATGCGCGCGTCGGGGTATCCCACTCGGGCGATGGTGACGATGTTCATAGGCGCTATCGCCAATGTGATTCTCGCCCCGATTTTCATCTTTGGATTAGATATGGGCATCAAGGGCGCGGCAATCGCTTCCGACATTTCAATGACAATCTCCGGGGTGTTTGTCCTTGCCCATTTCATGTCGAAGAAATCGACTGTCCGCTTTACCCGCGGCACGTACCGACTACAGTGGAAAATCGTGGCGGCAATCATCTCTATCGGTGCCGCTCCGTCGATTGTAAATGCGGTCAACTGCCTGATAAACATTCTGATTAACAAGACTCTTTTCCGCTATGGCGGTGACCCTGCCGTGGCCGCTGCCGGCATCTTCACCACCTACACCCAGTTGTTGATTTCTGCGGTGTTGGGAATTTGCCAAGGCGCGCAACCGATTATCGGGTACAACTATGGGGCACGGCATTTTGACCGACTTCGCGCGGGATACAAACTTTCTATGGTGACATGTATGTCGATTTGTTTGTTGGGCTCGGCGGTCGGCGTCGTTTTCCCCGAAGCGATAGCCCGAATGTTCACTTCCGACGTTTACCTCATTCATGTGGCGTCGCGAGGCATTCGTATAGCCCTGCTGATGTTCTGGTCGGCTGGCTTCCAAATTGCTTCGACAAATATGTTCCAGTCGATTGGCAAGGCGGGGAAATCAATATTCCTCAGCCTCACCCGTCAGGTAATTTTCTTCATTCCAATCATTCTCATTCTTCCAGATTTTATCGGCCTTGAGGGCGTTTGGTTCACATTCACCATTTCCGACTTCCTCGCGGCAATGGCAACGCTCTTCTTGGTGATTTGGCAATTCCGCCAAATTCGCCGCTGGGAAACGGATAAAGTAATTAGGAATTAGAAGTTCTTTAAACTATAATCTATAAACTTTCAACTTTAAACTATAAACTTTACAAAATATCATGGACAAAACAATCGAACTAAATCAAAATCAGGTGGTCAAAGCCCTCCAGAAACCTCCTCACGAATTCACACGTGCCGACATCATCGACTTTATCGTCAACAACGACATCAAGATGGTGAATTTCATGTATCCTGCCGGCGACGGACGATTGAAAACGCTCAACTTCGTAATCAACAACCTCGCTTATCTCGAAACGATTCTCACTTGCGGCGAACGTGTCGACGGCTCGAGCCTCTTCCCCTTTATTCAGGCAGGCAGTAGCGACCTCTATGTCATGCCTCGCTATTCGACGGCTTTCGTCGACCCCTTCTGCGACATACCGACGCTTTCGATGCTCTGCTCTTTCTTCGACAAGGACGGACGCCCTCTCGACAGCGCTCCCGACGCAACGCTCAAAAAGGCTTGCAAGGCCTTCACCGACGTGACGGGCTTGACGTTCTATGCGATGGGCGAACTTGAATACTATGTCATCTCCGACGATGACGGCTATTTCCCCACAACCGACCAGCGTGGCTATCACGAGTCGGCTCCTTTCGCAAAATGCAACGACTTCCGTCAGGAATGTATGAAATATATCGCCCAAGCGGGTGGTGCTATCAAATACGGCCACTCCGAAGTGGGCAACTTCACCCTCAATGGACATGTCTATGAGCAGAACGAGATAGAATTTCTCCCCGTGCCGGCATGTCAGGCCGCCGACCAACTCGTCATAGCCAAATGGATTATCCGCAACCTCGGCTATCGCTATGGCTACGACATCACTTTCGCTCCGAAAATCACCACAGGCAAGGCAGGGTCGGGCCTTCACATCCACATGCGGTTTACCCGCGACGGAAAGAGTGTCATGACCGAAAATGGCCATTTGTCCGTTGATGCCCGCAAAGCCATCGCAGGTATTATGACATTGGCTGATGCCCTGACGGCTTTCGGCAACACCAATCCGACGTCGTATTTCCGCCTCGTGCCGCATCAAGAAGCCCCTACCAACATCTGTTGGGGCGACCGCAACCGTTCAGTGCTTGTGCGTGTGCCTCTCGGATGGACCTCCGATGTCGATATGTCGGCAGTGGCAAATCCCGCCGAGAAACCTATTGAAGTGGATAAATCATTGAAGCAGACTTTCGAAATTCGTTCCGCCGACGGTTCCGCCGACGTGTATCAATACTTGGCGGGTTTGGCAGTGGCATGCCGTTATGGATTTGAGTTGGAAAATGCCCTCGACGTGGCGAGCCGCACCTATGTGGATGTCAATATCCACGACGCCGCCAATGCCGACCGACTTGCGCAACTCGACCAACTTCCCGTCAACTGTGCCGAATCGGCCGACAGGCTTTTGGAAAAACGTGAAGTGTTTGAGGCGCATGGCGTATTCTCGCCCGACATGATTGACGGCATCGTCAGGCGGCTCCGTTCCTTCGATTCCGCCGAAGCCCAAGCCGCCCTCAACGACCCCGAAAAGATGCTCGCCCTCGTCACCCGCCACTTCCACTGCGGCTAATCAATTCACAATTCATAATGCACAATGCACAATGAAGATGCTCGGCACAAATGCCGGGCATCTACTCTTTAAACTTTCAACTATAAACTTTATTCCCCTTCTATTCTCTTTGTGTCGAGGGGCTTGTGGTTTTTGTCTTGCTGGACACCGAGTTCGACGAGGCGACGGGCTGAGGTGGAAACGGATTTGCCGCTGTTGCGTAGGCTGTTGTCGACTTCGTCGAAAGATTTGGCAGTGCGGTCGAGGTTGTCGCGAACTTTGCCAAATCGCTCAAAGAGGATTTGTATTCGCGACATCAACGTCTCGGCGGTGGCGATTATCTCTTTCTGGTTGGTGAGTTGTCGGTTGCTAATCCACGACTGCTGTACGAGGCGCAGGAACATGTAGATGCTTTGCGGGCCGGTGATTATCACGCCTTTGTTGAATGCGTCTTGCCAAATCGTGGGCGAGTTCGACAATGCTAATTGGAGTGCGCTTTCGCTGAAAACGAACATTATCACCATCGAGAAAGACTTGTTCTCCCCGTTGTTGTAGCCCGTGTAGTTCTTTCTTGATAATTCCATAAAGTGGCTACGTACCGATGCCACATGACGGCGGACTGCATCGTCGCGTTCTTTGTCGGTTGTTGCGTTGTGGTAATCGACGAATGCTTTCAGCGACACTTTCGAATCGACGATGACGTCGCGACGGTCGGGAAAGTGGATAATAAAGTCGGGTTGCATTCGCTGATTCGACTCCTCGTTGATTATGGGTTCGCCGGCGGCGTTGCGCATCGTCGGTTGTTCTTCAAACTGCACGCCTTCTTCCATGTCGAGGTGTTCCAATATGGTGCGGAGTTGGGTTTCGCCGAAGTTGCCCTGCGTTTTGTTTTCTGATGTGAGGGCTTCGGCGAGGCGGTCGGCATGTCGGCCCACTTCGTCGGCCTTCGTGAGCGTGGATTTAATGCTTGCGTCAAGGCGCGCGATTCGGTCAATATGTTCTTTCTCTTGAGCGTCAACGCGTTGCCGCATATCGTCAATACTGGTTTTTAGAGGAGAGAGGATTTCGGAGATTTGCGATTTGTTGTGGTCGGCAAGTTCTTTGCTCCGCTTTGTAAGGACATCTTCCGAAATGGACTTCACCTGTGCGCTGAGGTGCTCGAGTTGCGATTGGAGTTGCTCGTCGGAACGCTTTCTGATTTCTTCGATTTTCTTTTCGGTCAGTTCTCGTAGTTGTTCGAGTTGCGCTTCAAGGTTGGCGTTGCGCTCGATAAGGGTGCTTTTTTCGACAGTAATGTCGGTGATTTCCCCGCTTTTCTTGACGATGACATCGTGCTTGTGGTCGATTTCGGCTTTCAGCGATGAGATTTCTTCCTTCTGCGAGGAAATTGTTTCGCGCTGATTTTTAGATAAAAGCCACGCCATGGCAAAGCCGATGGCGAGGCCTAATAATGTGTATAAAACTTCCATAGTGAAAAAGTGGTTTAAGTTGAAAAATGAGGGTAAAATTATTTGGTGAGGATTATTCCTTAAGTACGTCCTTTAGAAGAGGATAGAAATTCCGCGCGAAGGTGGTGAATCCGAGGTCGGTAAGGTGGTAGTTATCGACCGTGCCTTCATAACAGTCGCCGAGAATGTCTTCTCCCTTGAAGTAGTAAATGTTTTTTTCGCCTGAGGCTTTCAGCCGAGCGAAGATTTCGGCGAGGGTGCGATTCTTTTCCGATATTGTCTCGTAAGTCTCTTGGTCGTGACGCATGATGGGAAAAATCACGCTCTCGACGAAAATCACGGGTGTCGTAGGCCGACGGTCGCGGATGATTCGAAAAAACTTTTCCATCCGTTCTTTGATTTCAGGCGTTTTCAGATTCGGCAGAGCGTCGATGACATAAACTCCCGCATCGATTGTCGCCATCAGTTCTGCAATCTCGTAGTCGAGTTTGGCATTTCCCGAGAAGCCGAAGTTATAGACTTCGCGGTTGAGCATACGGCCGAGGATTGACGTGTGGACCATTCCCGGGCGGTTGGCGCAACCGCCTTGCAGCACGCTTGTGCCGTACATGACGACGGGTTTTACCCGCGAAGGCAGGTCGAACCACGGCTGGCAGATTGTGGCTGTGGAATCCACGCCGATATAGAGGGAGTCAACTCCGTCGTAAAGCGACAGATAGAGCATATAATCCCGCATCTCCTTGCGCATATTCTGCATGATGAGAGTGCGTGTGGAATGGGCGTTCTGAAGCGGACGTGCCGAGCCGACGGTTGTCCACGTGCTGTCGGGAAGCATAACGTAAAGGTCAAGTCCGCGAATGCCGGTGGGCGTCATGTGGTTCATATTGAACTTGTTGAGCGATTTCCAACTTGCCCCGATGGCCGTTGCGTCGGTGGCGAAACGGACTGCGATTCCTGCGGAGTTTTTGCCGAGGGCGAACAATTCGGGCCGGCTTTTCGACTCAAGAGAGTCGGGGAGCCGCCAGAATGGGTGGTCGCTATCGGCGCAGACAGTGCCGAGAATGGGGAATTCCCGTGCATCGTAGTAGACGAGGTCGGTGGCCTTGACGGCGGCAGAAGCCCCGATGGCTATGACCGATAGAAGTGCGATTGACAGAACGATACGTCGCATAGTGGCTAATTATTTCTTTTTGCCCTTGCCTTTTGAAGATGACTTCGACGAGGATTTGCCTGAATCCTTGGATTTCTTCGAGTCTTTCGACTTTTTAGAATCTTTTCCTTTGTCTTTTCCTTTGGAGTCTTTTCCTTTTGAATCCTTCTTTTTGGAGTCTTTGGATTTTTTGGAGTCGTTATCCTTTGCTCCTTTCTTGCCTTTTTTGCCTTTTTTGTCGGCCTTGGCGGATTCTTTCTTCGATTTTGAAGATTTTGAAGAAACGTTGCTTTCGCTGTGGTGCGATGCTTTGCCCTTCGACGGGATTACCAATGCCTTGCCGGCGATAATCTTGTCGTCGGTCATGTTATTGGCTTTCTTGATGTCTTCAACGCTTACGCCGTTCTTCTTGGCAATCCATTCAAGGCGGTCGCCCGATTGGACTTCATAGGATTCAGTGGCTTGAGCCACAGCCTTTTTGCCGCTGTTTTTGGTATCCTTATGAGGTGTAGGCACATCGGATTTGCGACCTGACGAGGATGACGATTTCGGTCCCGGCACGCTCACAGGCTGAGCCTTTTGGGTTTTGGACGGAGGTGCGGGCACGTATCCGCTGACTGATTCGCCAGGGATGCCGCTTTTGGCGCTCCCCGACGAGTGGGACGGAGGATTGGGAACTGCATCGGGGTCGGTCTCGGTCTCTTCGAGTTCTTCGCTGTCGGTTTCGTCAGTTTCGGTGGCTTTGGGTTTGGCACGACGAACTGTGACGCGTTTTGTCTGAATGATTTTCAGGTGTTGTCCGCGTTTGACTTTGCTGCTCTTCAATCCGTTCCAACGTTGGATGTCGCCTGCTTTGACGCCAAATTTGTGGGCAATCGAACCGAGCGATTCCTTTTTGTGGACGGTATAGTGGGTGGTGACTTGTTTGGTTGTGGTCTCGACTACATAATCCTTCGAACTGTCGCCGCTTCCGCCTTGACGTGCCGACGACGATTCGCCTGGCTCGACGGTGCGGCGGCGGGTGAATTCTTCTGCACGGTGGTTGAGGATAGAGTCCTCAAACATAATGTAGGCCAACACTTGGCGCGAAGGGAGCGTGAGCGCGTAAGGCTTGATGTCGCCGGGGATTTCATTGCGGCGGTATTGCGGATTGAGCAGTTTGATTTCGCTGACGGGGATGTCGAGCACTTCGGCAATCTGCTGGAAGTGAACGCGGTTGCTGATATGGACGGTGTCGGTGATGAGCGGGCGTTTCGCGAGCGCGGGGCTGATGCCATGGCGGTTGTAGTAGGTCATGACATAGTTGGCGGCGATAAATGCGGGCACATAACCGCGTGTTTCGGACGGCAGGTAGCGGTAAATCGACCAGAAGTCGTTGCCGCCACGTCCGCCGGCACGGCGAAGCGCTTTATTGACGTTGCCCGGGCCGCAGTTATAGGCGGCGATAGCCAGCGACCAGTCGTTGTAAATGGCATAGAGCGACTTGAGGTAGTCGGCTGCCTTTTCCGACGATTTGATGGGGTCGAGGCGTTCATCGACAAGCGAAGAGATTTCGAGACCCACACCACGCCCCGTGGCGGGCATAAACTGCCATAGACCGGCGGCACCTGCAGGCGACACTGCCACAGGGTTCATAGCCGACTCGATGACGGGCAAATACTTCAGTTCGAGAGGCATGCCGCGGCTTTCGAGCGCACGTTCGAAGATGGGCATATAATAGAGGCTCAAGCCGAGCATATTTTCCACCATCGACGGGCGTTTGAGATACATTCTAATCCACTGGCCTACAACTTGGTTGTAAGGCATTTCGATTGATGTCGGCATCTTTGAGAGACGGTCGGCGAACACTTCGTCGCTTGCTTCGACAACTTTGCCGGCATTTTTACGTTCCATTTCCAGATAGCCGTTTTCCCACCAACCTTGCATCATTTTTTCGTAGTCGGTGTCGTAAGTCTCGGGCACGACGATGTTGTTGTCGACGAGCGACTTTTTGAGGTTGAGCACCGAATCGGCCTTCACGGACGAAACCGCAAAGACAGTCAGTAGAACGGCAAAAAAGATTTTCTTCATAAAGTTGAGCATTTTTGTTGTCATTTAGAAGTTAATGGCCCATGTCATACCGACCGAAGGCCTGACGTTGCGGGCATCTTGAATCAATGTGGGGGCCAATTGCATTGATAGGTCGGGCGATATGTCGAAGTGGGTGAGCGAGGCATCGACGTAGGCATCGACCATCGCGAGGAGATACACTCCGACCATCGAAATTATACATAAGTCGCGGTTGCGACGGAAATAGTCTTTTTTTGATTTGAACATATTGACGAGCCACGTGTGGTCGAGGCTTGATTCGTCGGTGCCTTTTGGGAAGAAGTCCATATACGACCGCGTGTTGGGGTCGTTGTCGGTCAGGTCTCGGTAGGCTTTCGTATAATCGTTTAGCATACCGGTGTTCCACGTCGTGGCGTAGGAAAGTCCCATAAAACCGCCGATGACGATAGGCACCTTCCAAAAACGGCGGTTGTAGATTTGTCCCAATCCGGGGAACAATGCCGACATCCACACGGCGCGTGTGGGGTCAGGCGAGAAGGTGTGGGTGGAATAATTTTCGGCCCAAATATCAACGTGAGCCAAACTGTCGGCTATTGCCGCCGCACGAAGGGAGTCGGCAATGGCTTTTTGCTCGGGCATAAGCACGTCGATGCCCAAAAAGTCGATGTCGAGCGAGTCCACTTCGAGCGAATCGAGAGCCAACTTATACGCCGGGTCGTAGCGACGGGTGGGCTTTTCGGGCGATTGAGCAAATAAGCAATCGGCCTGTACCATTACAACAAGCAACAGCAGAACCTTGACGGCGCTGCTGAGTTTCTTGTCGGTGGTGGCTAAGGTAATCACTTTTGCTTGAGGGAATTAGTCGTTATTGCGTAGGCGGTCGAAGATTGCAATCAGTCGGGTAAGTTCGTCTTCGTTGTTGAAGGAGAAAGAGATGCGGCCTTTGCCCGATGCGTTGCAGGTGAGACCGATTTTGGTGCGGAAAGCGTTGGAAAGATGCTTTTTGAGCAGGTCGAAATCGAGAGCAGGCTTTTTGTCGTCGGCCGAGGCTTTTCCGCGTTTGCGTGGCTCGATTTTGCCTTCGTTCATTTCTTTGGCTTTTTGCTCGACTTGGCGCACCGACAGGCCGTTTTCAATCACATCGTTGTAGAGTTGGAGTTGTCCTGCTGGGTTGTCGACTGCGAGCAAGGCGCGGGCGTGGCCCATGTCGATGCGGCGGTCGCGGAGGCCGAGTTGCACTTCGGCGGGAAGACGCAAGAGACGCAGGAAATTGGCAATAGTGGCGCGTTTTTTGCCGATACGTTCGCTGAGGCGTTCCTGTGTGAGACTGTATTGGTCGATGAGTTTTTTGAACGTCAGGGCGATTTCGATGGCGTTAAGGTCCTCACGTTGAATGTTCTCGATGAGAGCCATTTCGGTGAGTTCGCTGTCGTTCGCGGTGCGGATATACGCCGGCACACTTGTCAGACCGGCCTTGATTGCCGCGCGGTAGCGTCGTTCGCCGGCGATGATTTGATAGGAGTTCATCCCTGTTTTACGAAGTGATAGCGGCTGTATGTTGCCCAATTCGGGGGTTGTTGCGGGGAGTT